>JAZNZJ010000034.1:0-7040 GCA_045594885.1 Candidatus Fimenecus sp.
TATATGCTTACGGGCGGTGAACCTCTTGTCCGTAAAAATGATTTAATTAAACTTGCTGAAAAGCACTATGACGTTCAATTTGCCGTTTATACAAACTCAACTCTTATTGATGAAGATTTTTGTAATGAGTTAACCCGTGTAGGTAATATCGCATTCTTATTATCTATTGAAGGCTCACCTGATACAAACGATGCTCGCCGTGGTGACGGACATTACGAAGCGGTTATGAGTGCTATGGACTTGTTAAAAAACCACGGTATTCTTTTTGGCACATCAATTTGCTATACAAGTCAGAACATTGAAGCCGTTACAAGTGACAGCTTTTTATCAATGCTTTCTGCCAAGGGTGCAAAATTCGGTTTCTATTTTCACTATATGCCAATCGGCAACAAGGCTGTAACCAGTCTTTTACCAACACCCGAACAGAGAAAATATATGATTGAACGCATAAGATATATCCGTTCTGAAGAGTGTACAATTCCGTTTTTCCCAATGGATTTCCAGAATGACGGTGAATATGTTGGCGGTTGTATTGCTGCAGGCAGAAACTATTTCCACATCAATTCTGCAGGTGATGCTGAGCCTTGTGTATTCATTCATTATTCAGATTCAAATATACATACATCATCAATTATTGAAATTCTGCAAAGCCCCTTATTTATGGCTTATCATAATAATCAACCGTTTAATGAAAACCACCTAATGCCTTGTCCTATGCTCGAAAATCCTGATGCATTAGAAAAAATGGTCAAAGAAACGGGTGCTGTGAGTACAGACCTTGAATCTCCCGAAACGGTTGAACACTTGTGTGAAAAATGCCGTAAATATGCAAACGAATGGCAACCACACGCAGATTGTATTTGGAATAACCGAGAATAACTTTTTGCAAAGCATTAACCCCATATAACACATATTCATACATTACTTATTCTCTAATAATCAATTCAAGGTTATTCCTTCAATCGCATAGAGGGGCAGTGCGTAAGAGCCACATTGCCCCTTTTTGTGCGTTACAGTATTTGGGGCTGTTAAATTAAAAAAGGATGGATAAAATGTATCATACTGAAACCTTTAAGGAAAAATTGGCACTTTTTCTTGTAAGACTTTGCTATAATCCAAAGATTATTTTTGAGGACGAGTCCATACAAGGTAGAGAACTTAAAGAACCTATGGTTATTATCTGTAATCATACAAGAAAAACAAACAAGTTCAGAGTTGCCGAAGCAGACGGCCCGTTAATCAGATATGCTTTTCTAAACAAAAATGTTTGTTCTTTGGCGGCAAAGGATATTATGGAAAGTTTCCCTTGGAAGTTTCTTATGAAAGACCTTAATTGTATTCCCGTTGACCGTTTTTCAGCATCTACAAAATGGGCACGGGACTGCGTTGCAGAATTGGAAAAAGGAAATTCGATTATATTGTTTCCCGAAGGAACAACTCTAAAATCACAAGAAATCAGTGAATTTCAATCGGGTTTTTTGTTGCTTGCAAAAACAGCAAAAGTGAAAGTTTTACCCGTAGTTATTTATCGCACATTCGGACTTTTCAAAAGATGTCGCCCAAAAATCAAGATCGGTGTCCCCTATACTTTAAGCACAGAAAAGCTGACAAAATCAACCCGTCAACAAGAAACAGAAAGATTTCAAAGAATTATTACAGAAATGTACTGTGATATAACAGGTAAAAGTGTACATGAAGCAACAAAAGAAAACTATCACATATATAAAAAGTTCAAAAAGACAACCTAATGATATAAAAATGGCGGCAAGAGTTCACTTACCGCCTTTATTTTTGTTATATTGAATCTGTCCAATCGGTAAAATTGTTAGCAAAAGAGACCGCCAATGATGCACCGAAAAGATAGTTATCTTCATTATCGCCATGATAAAACATTGCATACTTATATGGCAAATTCAAGGTTGAAATATCCAAAACAAAGCCTGCTGTTATTCTATCTTTTGCCCAAGGCTTATTATTTTGATTAAGATAAAGTGTTTCAACATCAGTAAAAGTAACAAAGTCCTTTGTTGACATTATATTTATTCCGTTTTTTGGTGAATTAAAAATGATGTATTCATTGTTTTCTTTTATTACACATACATTTTCACCACATTCGGTATAGCCCTTATAATCCCAATTCATCAAATCTTTAGATGTGCTGAACGAAACACCGTTTTGTTTATACAAGCATATAAAATTACCATCATCTTCAAGAATGTAAGGGTCAATCATTCTACCCATTTCATTTTCGGGAATATCACCCTTAACTTTAAGCAAAACAGGTTTATCCCAATGGGTTAAATCCTTGCTTTTCATAGTGAAAATTCTTGATTTTTCGTTCCCGTAAATTTGTCCTTTTTCACGAGGATAGCTCTGCAAAGTAAGGTAATAACAACCGTCATATTTAAAAACATTACCCGGAAAAGAATAATTTTTCATATTATCCTTTTCTGTGAGAATTGTTGGTTTAGTCCATTTTATGAAGTCACAACTTTCACTCTGTGCAATATAGAAAAATTGATTATCCTCTGTATTTTCCACCAAAGTGAAAAACAGATATATTTTACCATTCTCAATGAAAGCTGCGAGGTCACGGTAAGAGTATTCTCTTGTCTGCTCAAATATAAGCATTATTATCACCTCAATTATTATGAATGGTCGCATAAATAATCAAAATTTTCAATAATCACAACAGTTTTAATTTACTTTATCTTTTCGATATGATAATATGAAGTTAAAAAATAATCTCAGGAGTCAAAATAAAAAATGAAAACCAAACGAACGATAAAAGACAAGCTTAACACCCTGCTTTTCGGTAAGGATTTAAGAGTAACCGAGGGTGAACCGTACACCGAAGTGCGAGACGGAGATTATTCATCATATTACCCGATTGAAAAGTACATAGACTTCAATCAACAGTTGCTTGCAAAATGTTTTGACATTAGAAACTTCGGTGCTGAAACAGGAAAATCAGACATCGAAAATACAAAGGCTATACAGAAAGCACTTGATGAATGTCATAAAAACGGCGGTGGTACTGTTTTGGTTGCAGGCGGTATTTTTGTTGTCAGGACTATTTATCTTCATTCGAATACCACTTTATTCATTGAAAAAAACAGTGTTCTTTCTGCCAATACCACAGGAAAAGGATATGAGCATAATGCTCTGATTTATGCAAAAGATTGCGAGAACATTAGCATAACCGGAGGAGGTAAGATAATCGGCAACGGCACACTTTTCGGTCTTAAGCCTGTGAGCGAAAACAATTTTTCGCCTGCACCTGTTATTGATGTAATAAAAATGCGTCAGGATTACAGAGCACAACTTCGTTTTGCTCACAAATCAAAATACGGTTCTATTCTTTTGACAGAGAAATGTCGTAATGTAAAGATACATAATATTATTTTTGAAGATTCACCCTGGTGGACTTATAAGATGCTTATGTGTGACGGAGTTAAGATTACCGATACGGTTATATGGAACAACAGAAATGTGGCAAACTCTGACGGCTTTGATATTGCAGGAAGCAGTAATGTTGAAATTGACCACTGTTTTGTGTCCACCGCCGATGACGGAATTGTTCTCAAAAATGCAGTATGGTGTGGTTGTGAAAAGGAAATGCACAGCATAACAGTCAAAAACTGTGAAGTAATGTCGAGAACAAACTGCTTTAAAATCGGCACTGAAACAACATATGATATTTATGATGTAACTGTTGAAAACTGCTCATTTTTTATGACGGATTTATACCCCGGTGCAGTTTCAGGTGTATCAATTGAAGCCTGCGACGGTTCAAGAGTACACGACATAACTATACGCAATATAATTATGAATCGCTGTACCTGTCCGCTGTTTATCCGTTTGGGCAATCGAAACAGAGCCGCCGTTGTCACTTCCGCTACAGCAAATAAAACTGAAATTATTAAAGCTAATGCAAATGATGAGCCTGTAAGTAAAAGAACATTTGACGGAAAAAGCGAGCTTTACAATGTAACTGTTGAAAACATTACAGCAACTGATGTTGAGCTTCCTGTCATTATTGTCGGCTACAGACAGAAATTCACAACAAAATACTGCAGAGATATAACTCTTCGCAATTTCAATATAACATACCGTGATGCTATAGAAGTTTACGACAAACGACTTTTTATTCCCGAATATGCCAAGGAATATCCTGAATGCTGGAGATTTAGAAATCTGCCTGCTTATGGTATTTGGGCAAGACATTGCAGAAATCTTATGATTGAAAGTTTTAACTGTAACGGCACAAAAAACAGTTGGCGTAAAGAAAAAATATTTATTGATTGTAAGTGATAAAATGAAAGAAACAATTATACAATTCGGTAGTGGTAATTTTCTTCGTGGTTTTGCCGACCATTTTATACACATTCTTAACGAAAAAGGCTTATATGACGGTAAAATTGTCATTGTTCAACCAACAAAGAATGGTAAAACGCAAATAATCAATGAGCAAAATGGTAAGTATAATCTGTTTTTACGTGGAATTGTAAATGGCAGAGAGTTTTGTAACCATACCGAAATAAAATCCGTTAGTCGAGGCATTGACCCTTATGCTTATTTTGAAGAATATCTTAAATTAGCTGAAAATCCCGATATGAGATTTATTATATCAAACACCACAGAAGCGGGCATTGAGTTTGATGAAAGCTGTGCTTTTGGTGATAACCCCGCACTTTCATTCCCCGGCAAACTTACACAGCTTTTGTATCATCGATTTGAAATGGGTCTTGACGGGTTTGTTATTCTCCCCTGCGAGCTTATTGATGATAACGGCGACGAACTCAAAAAATGCGTACTCCAATATGCAAGGTTATGGAAGCTCAATGCGGATTTTATAAAGTGGATAGAAAATGAAAACATCTTCTGCAACACTCTTGTTGACCGCATTGTAACAGGCTACCCAAAAGACGAAGCAGATGAACTGAGCAAAATCATTGGTTATGACGACAAACTTCTCAATACCGCTGAACCATTTCACCTTTGGGTAATAGAAGGTAATTTTGAAAACGAACTACCACTAAAAAAAGCAGGCATCAATGTAATATGGACCAATGATGTGTCACCATACAAAAAAATGAAAGTGCGTATTCTTAATGGTGCTCACACCTCGCTTGTTTTTCCGTCACTTCTTTGCGAACTTGAAACGGTAAAAGACAGTATTGAAGATAAGCAGTTAAAAGATTATCTCAATTTGTGCCTTTTTAAATATATTCTTCCTACTCTTGGTAAAACCGATGAAAGCCTCGCTTTTGCAAATTCTGTTATTGAACGCTTTTCAAATCCATACATAAAGCATATGTGGAAGTCCATATCTCTTAATTCTGTAAGCAAGTTTTCAGTAAGAGTGCTGCCTACAATTCTTGAATACTTGAATGAAGAAAATGAATTGCCAAAGCCATTGGTGTTTTCTCTCGCCTGTCTCATCGAGTATTACAATACTAATGAATCACAGGACAATGAAAAGTTTATTAAATTCATAAAAGAAAACAATATTGCTGATATTCTTTCAAATACAGAGCTTTGGGGTGTAAATTTAAGCCAAATGACAGAGTTTGTAACCGAAAGTATCGAAAGAATACACGCAGATGGAATAAGGGAGGCATTAAAATGGGCTATGTCTTAATTCATCCCGATGATAATGTTAAGGTTAATCTTGAAAATGGGCATAAGTATGCGGTAAGAGATATTACAAACGGTGAAAAAATAATTAAATACGGCTTTCCAGTTGGTATAGCAATTGAGGATATTTCCAAGGACGAGCATATTCATTCGCACAATATGAAAACTGCACTTTCAGGAACGCAAGAATATTCATATAATCCGGATTTTAAGTTCCCTAAAGAACAAAATCCTTATACAATAAAAGCCTATATCCGCAAAAACGGTGATATAGGCATAAGAAACGATATATGGATAATTCCCACCGTGGGCTGTGTCAATAAAACTGCAGAAAAACTTGCTAAACTCACAGGTGCTTTTGCTTTTACTCACCCTTATGGTTGCAGTCAGCTTGGTGGCGACCACGAGCGAACACAAAAAATATTATGTGGACTCATTAAGCACCCAAACGCAGGTGGTGTGCTTGTTTTAGGTCTTGGTTGCGAGAACAATAATATAACAGAACTGAAAAAAATTCTCGGTGAATACAATGAAGAACGAATTCGCTTTTTGAATGCACAAGATTGTGGGGATGAAATCGCCGAGGGTGTTAAGATTATTAACGAACTTAAATTGATTGCAGCAAAAGACGAAAAAACAGAAGTGCCTATAAGTAAGCTGAAAATCGGTCTTAAATGTGGCGGTAGTGACGGATTTTCGGGTATTACAGCCAACCCTCTTTGCGGTAAAATTACAGACAGACTCGTTTCTATGGGTGGTTCTGCGGTGCTGACGGAAGTTCCCGAAATGTTTGGTGCAGAGCAAATCCTTATGAATCGTTGCATAAATGAAAAGGTTTTTAGTCGAACTGTTGAACTTATTAATGATTATAAAAAATATTTTATTGCTCATAATCAACCGGTTAGTGAAAACCCCTCGCCAGGTAATAAAGAGGGCGGAATAACCACACTTGAAGAAAAATCTTTAGGTTGCGTGCAAAAGGGCGGGACTGCACCTGTTGTTGATGTGCTTGATTATGGTGAAATCGTCACAAAATCGGGCTTAAATCTCTTAAATGGTCCGGGTAATGATTTAGTTGCAATAACAAATCTCACCGCTGTTGGTTGTCATCTTATTCTTTTTACGACGGGTAGAGGTACACCACTGGGTGCACCCATACCTACAATTAAAATTGCAACTAATTCTTCCCTTGCCGAAAAGAAAAAGCATTGGATAGATTTTGATGCACAAAAAGACAATGATGGAGAGTTGTTCAATCTCATTTTACAAATCTCAAATGGTAACAAAACAAAAAGCGAAGAGAATGGATACCGTGAAATAGCAATTTTCAAAGACGGAGTAACGCTATAAATAAATTTGGATAAATATGTACGATTAGTTTAAGGTGCAACGCTACTCCC
>JAZNZJ010000035.1:0-29363 GCA_045594885.1 Candidatus Fimenecus sp.
GTCCTTGTTGGAAGCCAGAACATGGTCAACGCCGCCGAAGCCGATGTCGTATGCCCAGCCGTCGCCGCCGAAGATCCAGCAAGACTTCTTGTACAGGAAGTCCTTCTTGGCCATGATGCGGTTGTAGCGCTCGCACTCGGGTGCGGGATTTGCTTCCAGAGCTGCGATGAGCTTCTTGGTAGCTTCCTGGTTTGCATCGCCGTCATTGTAGGTTGCCAGGTATTCCTTAGCAGCCTCGACCTTAGCAGCATCCGTGCCGTTTTCAGCGAGATACTCGATATCAGCCTTCACGTCGTCACGGATCTTCTTCTGGCCCAGATACATACCGAGGCCGTGCTCTGCGTTATCTTCAAACAGGGAGTTTGCCCAAGCGGGACCCTTGCCTTCCTTGTTGACGGTGTAGGGAGAAGTTGCTGCGGGACCGCCCCAGATGGAGGAGCAGCCGGTAGCGTTGGAGATCATCATATGATCGCCGAACAGCTGGGTGATCAGACGTGCGTAGCTGGTTTCTGCACAGCCTGCGCAGGAGCCGGAGAACTCAAGAAGAGGCTTCTTGAACTGGCTGCCGATTACTGTGTTGTCGCACATATCAGCCTTCTCGGAAACGTTAGCAACCATATAGTCAAATACAACCTGCTGGTCGTCCTGTGACTCTCTGGGAACCATTGTGAGGGAGTTTGTGGGACATACACCGATACAAACGCCGCAACCCATACAATCAAGCGGAGAAACGGAGAGAGTATACTTGTAAGTGTCCTTACCCTTACCCTTCTTGTCAACGATGACAGCGTTTGCAGGAGCTGCAGCAGCCTCATCAGCTGTAAGAGCGAAGGGACGGATTGTAGCGTGGGGACATACATAGGAGCAGCGGTTACACTGAGCACACTTGGAGGAATCCCAAGCGGGAACCATAACTGCAACGCCACGCTTCTCGTATGCGGAAGCACCCTGCTCGAAGGTACCGTCTGCGTGGTCTGTGAATGCGGAAACGGGGAGAGAATCACCGTTCATAAGGCCAACGGGCTTCATGATGTTGTCAACCATCTTGACAAGCTTTTCTGCGCCCTTGGAAGCCTCAACAGCTGCATCGTCCTGAGCATCTGCCCAATCTGCAGGGACATCAACCTTGACGTATGCACCGAAGCCTGCGTCGATAGCCTTGTGGTTCATATCGACGATATCCTGGCCCTTCTTGAGGAACTTCATAGCTGCGTCCTTCATATACTTGATTGCCTCGTCCTTGGGAAGAACGTTTGCAAGAGCAAAGAAGGACGCCTGAAGGATTGTGTTTGTTCTCTTGCCAAGACCGATTTCAGCGGCAAGGTCAATAGCGTTAACTGTGTAGAGCTGAACATTGTTCTTTGCAATGTAGCGCTTTGCCTCTGCGGGCATCTTTGCGCTGAGCTCATCAGCAGACCACTGGCAGTTTACAAGGAATACACCGCCGGGCTTAACGTCGTTAACCATCTTGTAGCCCTTCTCAACATAAGAGGGGTTGTGGCAGGCAACGAAGTCTGCCTTGTTGATATAGTAGGGGCTCTTGATGGGGCTGTCACCGAAACGAAGGTGAGAAATGGTGATACCGCCTGTCTTCTTGGAGTCATACTGGAAGTATGCCTGAACATACTTGTCGGTGTGGTCACCGATAATCTTGATGGAGTCCTTGTTTGCGCCGACTGTACCGTCACCGCCGAGACCCCAGAATTTGCACTCGATTGTGCCTTCTGCTGCTGTGTTGGGAGCTTCCTTCTCTTCAAGAGAAAGGTTAGTTACGTCATCGTTGATACCGATGGTGAACTGGGGCTTGGGAGCATCCTTTGCAAGCTCGTCATATACAGCAAATACGCTTGAGGGCGGTGTGTCCTTGGAGCCGAGACCGTAGCGGCCGCCGACAACTGTAAGACCGTTTCTGCCCATAGCTGCAAGAGCAGCAACAACATCAAGGAAGAGGGGCTCGCCGAGTGAGCCGGGTTCCTTTGTTCTGTCGAGAACAGCAATCTTCTTTGCTGTTGCGGGAATAGCCTCAACAAACTTTGCAGCGGAGAAGGGACGGTAAAGGCGAACCTTTACAAGACCGACCTTTTCACCCTTAGCTGTGAGGTAGTCGATAACTTCCTCTGCAACGTCGCAGAAGGAGCCCATTGCTACGATAACACGCTCTGCATCGGGTGCACCGTAGTAGTTGAAGAGCTGGTAGTTTGTGCCGAGCTTTGCGTTAACCTTGCCCATATATTCTTCAACAATGCCGGGAACTGCATCATAGTAGCTGTTGCAAGCCTCGCGGTGCTGGAAGAAGATATCGCCGTTTTCGTGGGAACCACGCATTACGGGGTGCTCGGGGTTGAGTGCACGGTCACGGAAGCCCTTGACAGCGTCCATATCGCACATTTCCTTGAGATCGTCATAATCCCAGATTTCAATCTTCTGAAGCTCGTGAGAAGTACGGAAGCCGTCGAAGAAGTTGAGGAAGGGAACACGGCTCTTGATAGTTGCAAGGTGAGCAACTGCACCAAGGTCCATAACTTCCTGTGTATTTGTTTCAGCGAGCATTGCGAAACCTGTCTGACGACAAGCATAAACGTCTGAATGGTCACCGAAAATGTTAAGAGCGTGTGAAGCTACGCAACGAGCTGATACATGGAAAACTGAAGGAAGGAGCTCACCGGCAATTTTATACATATTAGGAATCATAAGAAGAAGACCCTGTGAAGCTGTATAAGTTGTTGTGAGAGCACCTGCTGCAAGAGAACCGTGAACAGTACCTGCTGCACCTGCTTCTGACTGCATTTCAGCAACTTTAACCTGTGTGCCGAAAATGTTCTTTCTTCCCTGTGCAGACCACTGGTCAACGTAGTCAGCCATAGGTGAAGATGGAGTGATTGGGTAAATACCAGCTACTTCTGTGAACGCATAAGATACGTGAGCAGCAGCAGTATTACCGTCCATAGTTTTCTTTTGTCTAACTATGGGTGTCTTGTTTTCTGCCATTTTGTATTTCCTCCTTAATGGAATTAAATATAGAATTAAGTATGCAAAATCATACAAATATGTATGCGTATTCATACATTATAAATAATAACACTTTTGTCGTAAATTGTAAAGAGATTTACAATCAAAAAGTGCTCAAACTTTGATAAAAATTTAACCAAATTTGAGAAAAAATAACGAAAAAGGATACTTATTTTGAAAGTATCCTTTTAATTTTGGTTTATGAAATTTTTATATATTTATCTTTCCAGTTTTTGCAGGCAGTTTCAAAATCTTCTTTAAGTGCTTTTTTAGTTGTACGTGCCTTTTCTTCGGGGGTAGCATTGTCGTATCCTTTGAACTTATTATATTTTCTTCTTACCTCATAAGAACGGTAAAGATATTCAGAGCCATTCCAAAAATCGGGTGTTGATTGACGACCAATTTTGATGATTTCTAAAGCCTCATCAGATACAATAAGCCAATTGTAAAAGGTGATTGTATCAAAAGCCACATCAAAATTCAGTTTGTCACGCAAAGTGAGATAACCTATGTATTCATAATGATAGGCAAATGACCGCAGAGTTTCATATTCGCCATTAAGAAGCAGAGTGTGAAATTTTGAATCCTCATTTTTCTCGTTGAGAATTCGCTCGGACTCAACAGAGATTTCTTGTTCTTTAACATTTTTATAAAGCTTTTCAAGTTCTTTTCGAGCCATGTCGGCTAACTTGCGATATTCTTGATTATCTTTGTAAATCTGGTGACTCATTTCCATACGGTTAATGTCTTTCATAAGATAAATCTGAATACAGGTATAAAGAGTTGCAAAAATAGTAAGACCGCTGAAAACCATTTCAAGTACTTCTTTTGGGTTATAAAGTGCCGCCGATGTGCCGTTTGTATCAATAAACTGACTGAAATAGAAGGTGATTGTACCGTCTTCGTCAATTCTTTTAGAAGGAACTTCAAATATACCCGCAACTTGAAGCAACATTATAACCGCAAATATAACAATACCGACAATTAACATATTTCTTGCTATAGTCGTGAATTTGTTTATACTGCCGCTACCACAAATACTTTCAAGCTTTCTTCTCATTTTCCATTTTTTACCGAACAGGAATTCGCTGAGAATATGATTATTCATAATAAAACATCCTCAAATTAAAATTTCTTTTTAAAGCCTTTTACATTGTCGGGATTATATCCCATTTTTTTGTAGAATTCGTGAGCACCTGTGCGGGAAGAACTTGAAGTAAAGTTCATATAACTGCCATTCTGTTCAATAACAAATTTTTCGAGTTCTTTAATGAGAAAAGCACCAACACCCATACCACGATGCTTCTCATCAACCACAAAATTTTCCATATTGTAATAATACTTTGAGTCACCGGTAAGGTCAAAGCATTTGGTAAGAGATGCAGTAGCTATAAGCTTGTCATCATCACTGTAAACGCAGAACAATGTGTAGGTGGGGTTGCTTTCTATTTCTTTAAGCACACGGCACATTTCATCATAATCACCTTTTTCTTCGGTGAGTTGATAATACAAGTCAAATAATACGGGAATATCGCATTCCTTGAGTTTTTGCAATTTCATTTTTGTCAAGTCCTTTGTGTTATGAAAATACTATAATGAGATTTTATACCTTTTTTAGACAAAAATCAATGTTATTGTACAAAATATAAAAGTAGTATTTGCAAATAATATTTTAACATAAATTAACTGCACTTGACTAAATCTTTTCATTGTTATATAATACACACTGATATTTTATATATCTCTATATTTTTTATAAGGACGGTTTTGTCACATGGGCACGGACCCCGGGAGTATTATTATTAAAATAGTAACTCTTTTCGCATTGATTTTCGTCAATGCATTCTTTTCAATGTCAGAAATGGCAATTGTTACTCTCAACGATAATAAAATTGATAAACAAGCAGAGCAGGGTAACAAAAAAGCAAAACAGATTAAAAAACTTACAGAAAACACAAGTTCATTTCTCTCAACAATTCAGATTGGTGTAACTTTGGCAGGATTTTTAACATCTGCTACCGCTGCACAGTCATTCGCAGAGATGCTCACAAACGCAATCGCAAAAACTTCGATTGTAAATGTTATTCCTGTTGGTATTATCAACGGATTTTCAACAGTTGTGATTACACTTATTATGTCATATTTTTCACTTGTGTTGGGTGAACTTGTACCAAAGAAAATCGCTATGAATAAGCCTGAAAAAATGGCATTTATGGCAGCACCAATTCTTACTTTTGTTGCAAAGATTACAAAACCAATTGTAAAATTTCTTGCACTTTCAACCAATGGTGTGTTGCGACTTATCGGTATTGACCCCCATGCAGATGAAGAAGTTGTCACCGAAGAAGAAATTCGTATGATGGTTGACGTGGGTGGCGAAAAAGGTGTTATTGAAGATGCTCAAATTGAAATGATTAATAACATTTTTGAGTTTGATGACATAGATGTAGCCGATATTATGACCCACCGTACTGATATGGTTTGCATTGATGATGATGAGCCACTCAGTGAAGCGGTTAAACTTTCAATTGAGAACGGATTTTCAAGAATTCCCGTTTATGAAGAAGACCCTGACGATATTGTTGGTATTGTTTATATTAAGGACTTCCTTAAATATGTTGGCACGAATCTTCCAAAGACAAAAACTGTTAAGGATATGATGCGTCCCGCTTATTATGTTCCCGAAACAAAACGTTGCGGTGAGCTCTTTACTGAAATGACAGAAAAACGAGTTCAGATGGCAGTTGTTGTTGACGAATATGGCGGAACAGCGGGTATTGTTACCCTTGAAGACTTGCTTGAATCAATTGTTGGCAATATTCAAGACGAATACGACCAAGAAGATGAAGAAATCTCAATCATCAATGATACAACTTTTGAGGTTGACGGTATTACCGATATTGAAGAGGTTGAAGAGCATACTGGCAAGACTTTCCCCGAAGGTGATTATGACACAATCGGCGGTTATATTATCAGTGTTCTCGGTTTCTTACCTGAAGACGGTCAGATGAATGAAGTGCAGTTTGAGAATGTTAAATTCACTGTACTCAATGTCGAAGAACGTCGTATTGGCAAGGTTAAGGTTGAAATTCTTCCCGAAGAAAAAAAGCCTGAAGAAACTGAAGAACGCAGATTTTTCAAACGAAACGAAGAATAATTGTAGGGCGGGGGCTTGCTCCCGCCGTTTTAATTGGTGAAAACTATGCAAAAAATCAACTACCAAAAACAACTTGATAATATAATTGAAAAATTAGAAGATGAAGTGCCAACACTTCTTCTTCATTCTTGTTGTGCACCTTGCAGTAGCTATTGCATTGAGTATCTGTCACAGTATTTCAATATTACTGTGCTTTATTATAATCCAAATATTTATCCCGAAACAGAATACGAAAAGCGTAAGGCAGAGCAGAAAAGACTGATTTCTGAAATGAAAACAAAGCATTCAGTTAAGATGTTTGATTGCGATTTTGAAAGCGAAAAGTTTTATGAAATGGCAAAAGGACTCGAAAATTGTCGTGAGGGCGGTGAACGTTGTTTTAATTGTTATCGTTTAAGATTGCATAAAACGGCAGAAGAAGCAAAGAAAAATAAGTTTGATTATTTCACCACAACACTCACCATAAGCCCACTAAAAAATGCAGAGAAAATCAACGAAATCGGCAATGAATTGAGTGAAGAATATGGAGTGAAATTCTTGCCGTCAGACTTCAAGAAAAAAGAAGGATATAAAAGGTCGATAGAGTTAAGTAAAGCATATAACCTTTACAGACAAAACTACTGTGGGTGTGTTTATTCTAAAAGAGATTGATAAATTATGGATTGGTTCTATTTCCTCCCTCATTGAGGGAGGTGGCATTTCCGCAAGAAAATGACGGAGGGAGTTTGTTGTTATTTGTATTACTCCCTCAGTCTGCTTCGCAGAGGGAAGGCTATGTTGGGCTCCACCCTTGAGGGGGAGCTGTCAATTTCGCAAGAAATTGACTGAGGGGGGTAAAATTAAAATCACCCCGACAAATTCAAATTTGTCAAAAAAACGGAGATTGAATTTTCAATCTCCGTTTTTTATATTCATTTACTTTTATGCGTCTTGTTGTTGCGCCATTTCTTCACGTTGTTTAAGCACGGCTTCGTGAATATCGTCCTTTGTCTTGCCCGTGAGTTTGTAGAAAAGGAATGGAAGACCTGCAAGTAACATCATAAGACCGTGGAAAATAGTGTAGAAGAAAAGCATTGCAATCTTTGTGTATGTGCTCTGTTCAGGGTAAATACCGTCTTCAGGCTGCATATATTTAATAATTGAATCTTCACCCAAAAGAATGAGGGGTGAAACCGTTGTTGCAATAGTGCCGCTAATCATTGTGCCAATTCCTATAACGAATGGTAAACTTGCATCAAGACGTTTGCCCGTTTTAAGTTCAATTGTTTCAAGCACGTCAGCCTGGAACATTGATGGCAAAAGATTTGATGCACCGAATTGTAAGCCGATAAGGAACAAGAATACAATGAAGATAATCTGCAATACGGGTGTTGGATTGGTGAAATAAGCATAACCAACTGCGAATGCTGCAGTATTTGCAATAATTGAATAAACACCCGATGCAATATAAAGCTGTTTTGAATTGAATTTTTTGAGAAGGAAATTGATAATGAGCATACCAACTGCAGTGCCAATACCTGTGGGAAGTCCGAAGAAAAGGAATTTACCTGAATCACCAAGGAGTGCAGCGGCAAGGAAAATTCCCATATAAGTTGCAATTCCGCGGAAACTCTTTAAGAATTCACTTACGATAATAACCCAAGCATATTTATTGACGAGAATATCTTTAATACCGACTAATGGATTTTTCTTTTCTTGGCTGTAAACTGTGCGTTCTCTTACAAGCTTCATACCAATGAGCATTGTGATTGCACCCACTGCCGCACAAAGTGCCGCACCAATAATATATTGCATTGCTTCAACGTGCATTTGGCTTTCGGGATTATTCTTTTTAACAGCTTTAAGAATTTCGCTTATAACAAGAACAACTACAAGCGGAGCAGAGTTACCAACGGCACTTGAAATTGAACGGAAAGAAAGTACTTGGTCACGTTCTTTATTGTTGGGAGTCATAACATTTGCTACAAGATTGAAAACATTACCTAATTGTGTTGTGAATGTATATGCAAGACCAATGGTAATAAGATAAATCAATAATAATGTTGAACTGAGTCCGCTGGGAGCAACGAATGTTAAAATAAGTGATAATGCACAGGGGATTGCAATGAATGTACCAATTGGACGGAATTTACCCTTTGCAGAAGGCTTATGACCGTCAATATACATTGCGGTAAAGAAACTCATTACAAATCCGGCAATACTTAAAAAGCCGTTGTAAAAGGCAATAGTTTCTTTGGGTAGAACAAGAACATTTACAAGATATGCTTGTTTGTAATTGCCCACCATACCTGTAATCATGGTGTAAAAGAAGATTGCCATTAAATAAAAGACGAATTCACTTTTCTGAACATATTTCTGTTCAGAAGAAGTTTTAATTGTATTACTCATACAACACCAACCTTTTCTCAATTTTCATAGTATATATTCTAACATATTTATATAATAAAAAACAGACTGCAAATTAACGAAAAAATGAACAGTCTGTTGGTTATTATTACTATAAATTTATTTAATTCTTGCTTCAAGTCTGTAAATCGGTAATCCCTGACTTACAAACTTCTGCTCATATTCAGTTACAATGTTACCCTCAAAATCGCTTTTGTGCAAATCAAGTGAGATATTAGAAAGCGTAAATCCGTTTTGTGAAAAGCTTTCGAGAGAATACTCAAAGAATCCTTGACTGTCAGTTTTTTGAGCGATAAATCCGTCATCACAAAGAATTTTTTTATAAATATCTAAAAACAATTTACTTGTAAGTCGGTGACTTTCGTGACGTGATTTTGGGTAGGGGGTGCTGAAATTAAGATATATTTCGCAGATTGTCTTTTCTTTTATGAAAAGAGGAAGATATTCTGCTTTCATCTCAAGAAAGCGAACATTATTTATATTGTTTTCTTTAATCAGTTCACAAGCCTCAACCAAAACTGTGGGCACACACTCAACTGCGATGATATTTTTTTCGGGATTGCGTTTTGCATATTCGCACACAAACTGCCCCTTACCGCAACCGATTTCCATTACAACGGGGGCATTTCTTTCAAATATTGCTTCAATATCAAAGAAATCTTCTTTCAAATCGTCCGTGCGAAAATCAAAAGATGGCAGGGTGTATGGAATTCTTAAATCAGTGCAGTTTTCACGTCTTGTGGTAAGATTTTTGATTTTACGTGGTCTCATAAATACCTCTTAAATATGTACAAATAAAATGGAAGTTGCGAGAAGTAACTGTGCAATAAAGTAAGCATAAAGACTTAAAGTCTTAATCTTTTTGTTGCCCTTACCTCCGCCTAAAAGCCTGAGCCCTAAAGTTAGGTCAGAAATAAAGAAGAAAATTCCGCCAACTATAAGAATAAGCATTGCCAAAAGTCCGTTTTTAGCACCGCTCAAATAATATGTAATACCGAAAACACAGGATTTAACAAGCATTACAATAAGAAAAACACTATACAAATGCAAAGTAATTTTCATAAAATTATTGGTGTATTTGAACTTGAATACAGGCTTAAGCATAAGTGCAAAGGCTATGAAAATGACAACAAACGCAATTAATTCAGGAATTGTTATGAATTTATAATTTGCGGTTAATGCCATAGTGGATTTAACAAATGCTAACACATAAAAAATGTGCCCTATTAAAAATGCAGTTGCACCAATATAAACAACTGACATTCGTGGGTTGTTCGGTGGGTGAGGAATGTGCATAAACAAGTCACCAACCCAACCGAGAATTAAGCCAATCAGCATTGTGTTTGCGTAGTATGATTCGTTGCCCGTGATTTCTATTGACAAAAAGCCAATTGAAACGAATGCGGTCGCAGCAATCATTTTACAGGTCAACGACTTTTTTGTGGGTTCGGGCCAATATGCCTTGTCGTATAATGGCACGAAAATAAAGAAGAGAATATAGCATATCCCCAATAAAATTTTAAAACCCATAAACAAACCTTATTTCTCTTTTCTTAATAATGTTCCCACAGGGAATTGTAGATTGCTTTTAATTTTTACAATCATCATTGGGTGGGGTGCAGACTCAATTTCATTACCATCACCATCGAAAATTTCTTCCGCTGTAAAAACTACCGGCTCTGTTGAGGGCTGAAGTGCATCGAGCACATCACCACGTGAAAATTTGTTTCTTTGCTCAACAATTAAATATCCGTCCTTACAGTCCTTAACCTCTGCCATAACATCATAATGACGTTTATAACCACCCTCAAAACTGATGTTTGCATCTTCGTTTGGGGCATTGAAGTAGAAGCCCGTGCAATAATCACGGTAACTTACCTTATAAACCTCATCAATTACCCATTTTGGAGGTACATAATCACTTGACGGGTTTTTAAGATATTCATCAATTGCAACTCGGTATGCATTGGTAATAACCGCCGCATAGTATGCGGATTTTGCACGTCCCTCAATCTTGAAGCTGCTAATTCCCGCTTCAACCATCTGTGGAATATGCTCAATCATGCACATATCCTTTGAGTTGAGAATATATGTGCCTTCTTTACTGTCTTGAATGGGAAAATACATTCCGTCACGTTTTACTTCCATAAGGGCATATTCCCAACGGCAGGGTTGAGCACATTCGCCACGGTTTGCATCACGGTTAACAAGATAGTTTGAAAGTAGGCATCTACCTGAGAATGATACGCACATAGCACCGTGAACAAAGCATTCAATTTCAAGGTCCTTGGGTACTTTTGCACGGATTTCTGCAATTTCTGTCATTGAGAGTTCACGGGCAGTAACAACACGTGAAGCCCCCATATTGTAAAACTCATTTGCAGTAACGTGGTTTACAATTCCTGCTTGAGTTGAAATGTGAATGGGAACTTTTGGTGCATATTTTTTGCACAGTGAAAGCACACCAATGTCGGCAACAATAAATGCGTCAACACCGATTTCTGCCCATTTCTCAAGATAGGAGGGGAGAATGGCAATTTCATTGTTCCTTGCTAATGTGTTGCAAGTGAGATACACTTTTACACCCTTTGCGTGACAAAGGTCAACTGCACTTTTAAGTTGTTCAAAATTAAAATTCTGGGGTGCGGCACGCATACCGAATGCGTCACCGCCCAAATATACTGCGTCAGCACCATACATCAGTGCCGCTTCAAGTCTTTCACGGTCACCTGCGGGGGCTAATAATTCAGGAATAATCATTTTATCAATCCTCTGCATTTACCTTTTCAACGGTACGACCGTTAGCGGCATGTTCTTCGGGCTTTTCAGCCATATAGATTTTACCGTTTTTATCGTGTCTGAAGAAATAGTAATTTGTATTGTCGGGGTAAAGTGCCGCTTCAATTGCAGTAATACCGGGATTACAGATGGCACTTACGGGCAAACCAATACATTTAGGGTCATAAGTGTTATATTTTGCAATATAAGAACTGATTTTTGCGGTAGAATTTACTCTTTGTGCAATTGTATTTTCAACATAGTCCTTTGTTGAGTCGCACTGAAGAAGCGGATAAATTCCCGAACGATTAAGACGGTTATGAAGAACAGAAGATACAAGTGTGAACTGCTCTTTGTTCGCACCTTCTTTTTCAACTATTGAAGCAAGTCTGATAATATCGTCAACACTCATATTAAGCTCTGCGGCACGTGCAGCATATTTTTCAGACCAACGACTCTTGAATGCGTCAAGGAATTTACGAATAACTGAACCTGGGTCAGCACCTTGCTCAAATTCATATGTTGCAGGGAACATATATCCTTCAAGTGCGTGATAACGGTCTTCTGTGTTGTCAAGTTTAGCAATAAAGTCGTATTCAGCGCCAAAGTCAACTGCTTCAAGTGTCTGATAAAGTGATTCTGCAGTACAAATATCGTTTTTCTCAAGACGCTCAAAAATTTGGTCGATTGTGTAGCCTTCGGGGATTGTTACACTAATCATCGCACCACGTTTGCTGCTTGTTTTAAAGCGGTCAATCATTTTTTCAACACCAAGGTCAGCGGTAAGATAGTAAACGCCAGGCAAATATCCGTCATCTTTTTCACCCATAACACTTAAGAAAAGATTACAGAAAAGTCGATTTTTAATAAGACCTGCCTCATCAAGCACCTTAAGTGCCACAGATGTGTCCGCATCATTTGGTAAAACAACCTCAACGGCTTCAGAATCTTGACGATTAATTGCAAGAATATCGTTAACACAACTGAGTGCGATGGCAGAAATTATTATTGAAATAAGAATACAACAGCCAAAAATGATACATTGCTTCTGATTATTACGCACCAATTTAATGATGCGTGCAATCAATACAGCGAAATCGAACTTGATTTTACCGTTTTGCTTATATATTATCTTTGGTTCTTTTTTAGGCTCATTGTAATAAGTATCATTGTTCTGTTCATTGGCAACTTCTTTTTTAGCAGGTATTTTACTTGCTATAAAGGTTTTCACAGCGGAGAAATCCATACCTTTGGACTTATTGCTTTTTACAACGGGCTTTCTTGTATTGTTTTGTGAAGACACAGTTCTTTTGCTGAATTCCATAGTGTCAGATTTTGCAGGTTGACTCTCTTCAAAGGGCTTGATAAGTTCAATGTCAAGTTGACTTTTCTTTTCGACCGACCTTGAAGAAATATCAATATCAAATTCAGGCTTTTTTTGTGGTGCTGGTCTTTGAGTAACTGGTGTGCTTTTTTTAGTCACCTCAGTTTTTTCATTTTGTTTTGAAGAACGTGCACCAAGGCTTTCACCTGCATATTCATCTAAAAGGCTATCGTAACTGTTGTCAGAAAATCCGTCAGAAAATCTATTCACAGTAATACCTCCTTCTCAGTAACAATAATGTTAACTTTAATATCATATTCATCGGTGGGTAATTTGTCTTCGCACATTTCACTGTAGCAAGGACAAATATTAACACCGTTAAAATCTTTTAAAAATCTGTCATAATACCCTTTACCGTAACCAATTCGGTAATGTTCTTTATCAACCGACAAAGCGGGGACAATTGCAAGGTCATCACTCTTTTGTTCGTATGGTTTGCAAGTCAATTTGGGCTCAAGAATGTTAAAATTGCCGATTTCTAAATCGCCGTCACAATCAACCTTGAAAAATTTCATATTTCCCGCCTTGTCAAGACATCGGGGGTAAAACACTCTTTTGTGCAATAAACGGCATTTTTCAATTATAAAACGAGTGTCAAATTCTTTAGGTGATGAGGCAAAAACTAAAATCTGCTCCGCCTTTTTGAAATAATCACTTTCAATTATTTGAAGGCTTATTTTTTTGTCGTATATGACTTTTTTATTTTCGGGTATGTTTTTTCGCTTTTCAATAAGCTTTTTTCTAAAAACTTTTTTATCCATTATATATTTGTAATGATGCTCTTATTTTCTTTGCTTCAAGGGGATTTGTAAGCATTTCTGCTATCTGCAAACCAAATTCAATGGCACTGCCCATTCCCTTTGCAGTTATGAATTTGCCGTCTTTTACAACGAAATCTTTTGAAACTTCTGCACCGAAAAGTTCTTCTTCAAATCCTGGGAAGCAGGTTGCTTTTTTGCCGTTTAAAAGTCCCTTATGGCCGAGAATTGAGGGGGCTGCACAGATTGCACATACTAATTTATCATTTTCAACTGCCCAGTCAATAGCTTTTTGTACAACCGGACTTTTTTCAAGATTTAGTGTGCCTGGCATTCCACCGGGGAGTACAATAGCATCAATTTTATCATCAAGAACTAAATTCTTTTCAGAAATATCACAAGCAACGGGAATTTGATGTGAACCTATTACAAAATCCTCGCCCACACCAACTGTGAGTACATCAAGTTCTGCACGGCGAAGCACATCAACAACTGCCAATGCTTCAATTTCTTCAAATCCGGGTGCTAAAAATACATAAATCATACTATCACTCCAATGTAATACCAATATAGCAATTCAAATTTCTTATTTTATCATTTTCTGTTTTAATCATAGCAGGGGAATAGTCTTCTCCAAAATCTATATCGCCTTTTATTACAAAATTTTCTTTTTTGTAATTTTTAGGGATTGTGTTGTAACTACTCTTTGCATTTCTGATGATTATCTCATCGTCAGCACAAACGAGCCCGAAATCAGTGGCTTCACCACCATATACAATGCAACTGTTTTTCCAATAATCAATTATAGAATTATCAAACTCAATTTCATATTGGTATTTCAGTTTTTCTTTGATTTCAGGTGTTTTACCATTGAAAACAAAGCTTCTGCTTATACCAAAGTTTTCAAAACCACATTTTTCGTAGTAGTTAAAAAGAGATTTTTCTGCGGGTACTAAAAATAAAAAATCAAAGCCGTTATTTTTGCAATAGTCATATGAAAAATCAAGCAATTTTTTCATATATCCTTTGCCACGGTGAGCATATTTTGTCATCGCACAGTAAACGCATTTGCCTTTATATTCACCGATTTTACAATCAAGCAGAAAAAGTGAAGAAACAATTTCACCGTCAATGCTGATTGTAGGTGTTACCGCATCATAAAAAAGCTTTCTAAAAAAATATTCAGTTATTTCTTCATCCTCAAGAAAAATGCTTTGCCACATTTGTTTTAAAGCATTTTTATCTTTTTCTGTTGCAAATCCAACCATAATTATCCCTTGTAAACTGCTGAATATTTTATTACCAATCTGTGTGGCTGATATGAGAGCTTTGCACGGCGTAGTCCCTCACTGCCCGTATCCTCTTCACGATTTATAAACTCATATCTATCCTGCAACTGACGTGCAAATTCACGGTTTATCATTTGGTAAGCACCACGAATACTTCCATAAGCCTTTTCAACGTGAGTACAGAAAGTGTTGTCATTTAATCGCTCACCAAATGTAAAGGCTACAATTTCACCTTGAATTGTAAGCACTCCACCCTCAAAACCGAGAACAAAATAATTGTTGAGAGCCTTTTTGATTGCTTCATTTTCATCACTAATCTCATCGGGATTTTTTTGTTTGTTAAGACCTTCCCAATGGTCATTCAAAAGCAGGCATTGTTCAATGTTGTCATGATTTATTGGCTCATATTTCCAATCAAATGTTTTTTCAAAATATGAAATATGGTTTTTCTTACTGTGATATTTTCTGCCAACCAGATTTGCTAAATCTTCTGATTTATATACATAATCAAAATAGTCACGGGTTTCGTGAAAGTCAAATTGGTTAGGAAAAAGAGAGTTTAATTCTGCCTTATCTTTTTCGGTCATTCCAAAAAACTCAAGAGTAATACCCAATCTTTTTGAATAATCTATAAGCTTTAATATAGTTGATTTTTTGTCACCTTTTCCGATTGGATAACAAAAAACAGGCTGGTCAGTAAAATCGGCAGAAACAAAAATTCCGTTATCATTGAGAATTCTATTGTCATAAATCTCTGACCACATATAAATGTTGCCGAAACAGTATTCGCAACAGTCGGTTTGCTCATCATTGAATGCTTTCCGCACCCATTCTGAATCTGCAAGAGTTGGTGAATGGAAATCCATTAAATAATCTCCTTAACTATGTTAAAGATTGTGTCGCCGATTTCTTCAATCTTCAAAGGCTCGTCACCATCAAAGCATTTGACAACGTTCCAGTTAAATCTGTCGGCGGCATAAAGAGCAGCTTCACGGCAGGCTTTAAGATAATCAACATTTGCCTCGTGAACATCTTTTTTTGTTTCTTCGCCATTATAACGCTTTGACATAAGACGCTGAGAAATGTCAACATCCATATCAAGATAAATAACTGCATCGGGCTTTGGAATTTCCATCATTTCATATTCTGTCTGGAAAAGCCAGTCAAGATACTTGTCCCATTCATTTTTCGGGAGTTTAACAGTTTGATGTACTGCATTTGAAGTGGTATAACGGTCGGCAAGAATAAGTGTTCCGTAGTTGTAATCGTCACCCCAGATGTTTTTGTAACTTGCATAGCGGTCAACCGCATAAAAAAGCGATGCAGAATATATGTTTACATCCTGAGGGTTGCTACCGAATTCACCATTTAGGTACATTTTGACAAGTGTGCTTGATTTGTTGTCATAATCGGGTAATTTGATTTGCCTCAGTTTAATATTATTGTCAATAAGCTTCTGTTTTAAAAGCTCAACCTGAGTTGATTTTCCGCTACCGTCAAGACCTTCAATTACAATCATTTTTTTGTTCATAGCAAACGACTCCAACTTACATAATTATACAAAATACATTATAACAAATAATTTTTGATAATACAATAATAATATAGAAAATAAAAATACAAATTTGAATTTGTCGGGGTAAATACTATCTACAAGTAATGTCATTCTGAGGAACGCAGTGACGAAGAATCTCCACCAAACAGAGATTCTTCGCGACCCTCAGAATGACACAAAGAAACCTAAAATCCCCAATTTATTTACACATATCACTTTGTATATTGCATAGCAATATTTTTTATGGTACAATGTTAAAAATTGAAAGTATTTTGAAAAAAAGAGGGATATTTATGGCATATGATTATAACAAGAGCACCGCACTTATCATTGGTATGACCGATACTGACGAAAAAGTTACTGCGGCAAGTGGCAGAATTTCTACTCAAGAGGGTACGGCACTTTCTATTTGGGACAAATCGCAGGACCGTGATAAAAACGCAAATCTTATCGGTAAGGTAACTGCGTCAGGTCATACAAGTACAGTTGAGCATACATATTTTCAGATTGCTTTTCAAAATGTTACCGCTGTTGTTGAGCAGTTTATAATTGAATTCAGACTCGCTTCATATACAGTAAAATCAAGACGTTATGTAAATTTTAGCGATGCGGGTTTTTATGTGCCTGAATTTAATAATGCAGAAATTGAAGAAGCATATAAAAATCATATGAGTAAAATGTTCGCACTTTATGATGAACTCTGTGCTAATGGTGTCCTTCGTGAAGATGCACGCTTTGTTTTGCCCTATTGTCTTTACAGTAATTTCTTCTGCAGTGTTAACGGCAGAGAATTTCTTAATATGCTTTCTGCTATGATTTGTGGCAGAGGTGCTAAATATCCCGAAATCAAGAAGTTGGGTATTGAGCTTTATGAACAGGCAAAACAAAAAGCACCGGGAATTATGTCAAGCTTTAACCTTGATAAAGTGGTTAATGACGTGCCCGATTTATCATTTATTGACGTTAAGCCGGAACACACAGAAACTCCCGTTGAATTATTGGCATATACACCTGATGCGGCAAAATGTATTGCAAGAAACGCACTTATTTCAAACAAAAATTATTCAACTGAACAGATAGAAAGCATTATCGCAGACGAAAACACAACTGAAAAAATAGTTGAAGCAGTTGTAAAATGTAAAAGACCAAGAGCACTTGAATGTGCAAATTATACATTCCGTTTCAACAATGTTTCATTGTCTTGTATAACTCATTTTGCACGTCACAGAATTCAGTCTATTGAAATTCCGGAACTTACGAAAACTGACAGAATGAGTTACATTATTCCTCCCGTGCTTAAAGATAAGCCCGAGCTTTTAGAAAAATACAAAAATGCATTTAAAGAAACTGCACAAGAGTATGAAAGACTTAAAAATCTTGGTGTTTCTGAAGAATTATTGGTATATTATCAGCTCAGCGGTAATACATTAGATATTGTAACAACTATGAACGCAAGACAGCTTCTGTTATTCTTAAGACTTCGTTCCTGCACCCGTGCACAGTGGGAAATTCAAGAATATGCTGTTGATGCGCTTAAGAAACTTCGTCAGGTAACACCTGCAGTATTCAAATTCTATGGCCCAAGTTGCTTTGTAGGTGCTTGTCCTGAAGGCAGAATGACTTGCGGAAGAGCTGCAGAAATCAAAGAAATCTTTACAAAGCTTTAATAAAAAATGGAAAATAATAACGGTAGAAAAAAGAAAAAAAGTAGTTTTTTATTCCCCATAATTGCATTATTCTCATTAACACTATGCTCTGTTTTGGCACTTTTGCTTGTGGGCGGTGATGAAACTGTATATTATCTGCAACAGATAAATTTTGTGCCCGACGAAAAAGTAGTGTGTATTGACCCCGGCCACGGTGGTACGGATTCGGGAGCAGTTAGTGGTAAGAGATATGAAAAGAATGACAATTTGAAATTGTCGTTGCTTGTGCGAGATATTTTAGAGGATAGGGGATATACCGTTGTTATGACCCGTGAAGATGATAGCGACGTGTCCCTTTCAGAGCGATGTAAAATCGCAAATAAGGCGAGAGCGTCGCTTTTTGTTGCTCTGCACCGAAACAGTAGCACTTCGGCAAGTGCTAAAGGTATGGAATTGTGGATTCATTCATCAAATCCAACAGATGATGCTTTACTTGCACAAAATCTTCTTGACAATCTTAAGGTTGCAGGAATAACCGCTGACCGTGGAATTCATACGGGCTATCGTGAGGGTGCACATCTTAATTATCACGTGAATCGAAATACAAAAATGCCCTCGGTTCTGTTAGAGGTAGGTTTTATTTCAAATACTGAAGATAATAATGCTTTTGACGAAAAAATTGATGAGTATGCCAAAGCCATAGCGGACGGAATAGAACAAACACTTCTTGAAATGAACGGTGAGTAAATTTGTAATTCAAATGGAAAATAAAATATGTTGGGATACTTCACAAAACAACCTAAAAAAACTTTAAAAAATCTAAAAAAACTCTTGACAATTGCATTTCATTGATATATAATTGCTTTTGCTCGTTGGGGAATAGTGTAACGGTAGCACGACAGACTCTGACTCTGTTTGTTGGGGTTCGAATCCCTATTCCCCAGCCAAAACGAAAATCCTGTCGACTTTTGTCGATGGGATTTTTGTTTTGTATTATTCATTTTTCATTATTCAGTATTCATCATTCATTCGACAGGATTTTCAATGAATATTTAATGATGAAGTCGCTTCGCTGATGAATAATGAATAATTGATTCAACCTAAAGTTTCTGCTATAATATTGAAAAAGGCGGTGTATTTAATGAAAGAAAATTTACTTATAGATAAATCTATTGCCTTTGCGGCACGAATTGTAAAACTACATCAGCATTTAATTAAAAATAAAAAGGAAACAATAATTTCAAAACAAATTGTCCGCAGTGGTACTAGTATAGGTGCAAATATAAATGAGGCAAACTATGGTCAAAGTAAAGCAGATTTTATTTCCAAAATGCACATAGCATTAAAGGAAACTGCTGAAACGGAATATTGGATTAAGTTGCTTTATATGTCTGAATACATTGATGACAAAATAAGTGGTTCTTTACTTGATGATTGTTTGGAAATAAAACGTATTCTTATCGCCTCCATAAACACTGCAAAGGAAAATAATAAATGATACATTATATGAAGCTAAATCCCAATGCTTTTCATCAAATGACCTGTGGTGAAAAGACTATTGAACTAAGGTTAAATGATGAAAAACGTCAAGCTATCAACACTGATGATATTATAGAGTTTTCGAACACTTTGAATCCAAACGAAGCACTGCGTGTTAAAATAATTAAAATTCACAATTTTGCAAACTTTACTGAATTATACAAATCACTTCCGCTAAACAAATGCGGATACCCGTCAGAGCAATTACATATTGCATCTCCAAAAGATATGGAAGAGTATTATTCTATTACCGAACAGAACAAATACGGAGTATTAGGTATAGAAGTTGAACTGATGAATATGTAGGGGTTCGAACACATAGGTCAAAAATTCATAATGGTTCGAATTTGTGCTCCCTTTCCATAAAAAGTAGCCATCGCCGTTTGCGGTGGTTTTATTTTTGTCTAAAAGGGGGCTAATTGGTGTTCGAAACTATAATTTGAACGGATAAATAGGCTTAAATTTGTGCTTTATCTTTATCATGTAATACTTTTTTGTTTTTTTATGATTTTGTTGAAAAAAATAATGTGTAAAAACACATCCCCCTATTTCAAAAACATTGCGGATTGTTGCTTTTTGTGATATGATTTCTCTGCGTAAATATATTGATTTTGAATGAGGGGTTATATAATGAAAGTTTTTATTAGTTGGACAGGTGCTGACCGTGACGTTAAAAATGTAATTGTTGAGCGACTTAAAGCAGAAAACATTACTTGCTTTGATTCTGATGAACATTGTACAAATGATTATTCTGTTCAATGCATTCAGAATATAAAAGATTGTGATGTATTTATTGCTATTTTGAGTGATGCGTCAATGCAACGTGGTTACGTAAAAAACGAGGTTATCGCTGCCAGAGAACAAGAAGAAAACGGAAATCTCAATATTATTATTTATAAAATTACAGTATCCCCACTTGCTGATTGGGCACAATTTCAGTTAAATCATTTATCTTATATTGAACGTAAAGAAACTTTTGGCGGAGAAAGCTGTATTGATGTTCTTGTTGCTCGAACAAAGAATTTGATTGAAAAAAGGGAAAATGGAAATCCCGAAAAACCCATGGACGTTTCAGTTCCTAAAATTAAGGGCTTGGAAATTTGCAAGACCGGTTATTTTGTAGAAAACAGTCGAAATGAAATATTTGAAAAAATTGATAATGCTTTTGTTGAGTCCAATGTGGTTATTATAAATGAAATCTTTGGATTCGGTAAAAGAAGTACCATAAGAAAATATGTTGAATTACATAGAGCAGAGTACAAATCTATTGTTCTTGTAGAAAATCTCAACAACAATCTTCGAAACTTTCTCATGTATAATCTTGAATTTTCAAATGTTAATTCAAGTCGTTTTGATATGCTTGAGGGCACTAAACTTCTCAAAGAAAAATTATCATTACTTGAGAAACTTGATGAGAAAACAATGGTTGTTATTCCTGATGTGGATTTTGATGGTGAAATAGATGACTATATATGTGAGAGTCTGGCAAGTCTTAAATGCAAATTTGTATTGCTTACACAGGATACGGCATCTGCATACAGAGATTATTTTCCTCTAATTCAGTTGGGAAGAATGGAAGATGAATACCTTTGTGAGTTGTTTTTCCATCATTATCCACAAGCCTTTGAGGAAGAACAGGAAGCTTTGATTGAACCTTTGAAAAAGTTCTTCGTTGAAATTGGCGGACACACTAAAACTGTTGAGCTTACCGCCTCTGTACTTTCTCGTGATTTGGGTGTGTATCCCGAAGATGTTCCGGAATACCTTTCAATGAGTGGAACTGAAGGAATGCAACTTAAAGACAGAATTATAAATAAAATTTCATCGTTGATTGATTTGGAAAAGCTTACTGAAGATGAACAGAAGGCTTTGGTTGTTGCGTCAATTGTTGCTATCCCCAATATCTCAGAAAAAAGTTATCGTAATATTCTTAAGGAATGTGGAGTTGAAGAATGGAGTACTGTTGTTACACTTCACGAACATCGTTGGCTTGACTTAGATATGAGAAATCGTACTGTTTCAATTGAACCATTGATTGCTGATATTGTTTTTAAAAAGTATGCTGATTCATACGAAGCTTTTGATGCTTGTATGTCATATTTTGAAGGGCAATTATTAAATATCTCGGTTGTAGGAAAGGCTGAGAAGATTCACAAAAAGTTTGAACTTTTTATGCGAAAAATGAAATATGATTTGTTTGCTGATATTGTTCAGATTTTTTTACAATCACTTGTTGATAGCGATATTGATAAAGATGAATTGGACGATTTGTTGAATAAGTTTAATAAACGTTATGGTGACAGAAAACATTTGTTGGAAATCGAGTTTGATGATGAAACAACAAATGATGAACATATCGAAGTAAGATGTGCCGGTTATACAAAAAACGTGATTAATCTATTGAAACTAAATCAAAGCAATATTGTTAGTTCACTTCTTGATATGAGATTAAATTCATTGAATTTGCGAAACGACGAAGTGGAGTCATTCTGTTCTGATGCCTGTTCAATAATTACAAGTATTTTTGATGTGGAAACAGAAGAAATTCCGGAACTTTTAGATGAACTCAAAAAAGCAGAGGACTTTGATGACGACGAGTACGAAACTTTTTTTCAATTTGTAGCCTTGTCGGCGGTTGATGCCTTTTATAAAAGAGATTACATTTCAATGATTGAAAGTGTGGAATCATTGTTTAACTATGTAATGAGAAGTCCGCAGTTGATGGAAAATGAAGTGAATTTATCATGCTTTGTATCGGCAACTACTTTGCTTTCCAATGTGCTTACGAATTCGGGTTATTGTCACAATGCAATTGTACTTATGGGAAAAGCACTTGGAATAATTTCTAAAACGTCAAATGCTTATTATTTATTATTGCACAACTATATAGATGCACTTTATCAAAATGGTGAATACAGTGAAAATTTGTATAATGCTTATGAGGAACTGTTGGCTAATTTTGATAAAGTCTTTATAGAAACCTTTGATTCACGCATGGATACTCAGTTGCAGAAAAAGGCGAAAACACTTCAATATGCTGATGCCCTTGCTGAAGGAGAACATTGTCAAAAAGCAGTTGAAATATTCGGTAAAGCTATGAAAATTAATTCCGACATCAACAAACAGGTGATTGAAGTAGCTGATTGTATTGTGAATGCTATGACGGTGTCAGGTAAATATAATGATGCGGTTGATTTTGTAAAACTTTATTTTTGCAATAAAGATATTTCAATTGATTCAGCTCAAAACGATGAAGACGTGGCAGAAAAATTACAAAATATGTTGGATATAGTAGAATTTAAGAATTCTATAAAAACTAATTTTGAATGTTTTGAAAATCAGGAACAGTATTATAATTATTATTACGATTATTCTCGTAAAAACAGTTTTCTTGTTGGTAAGTACTACAAAATTGCTGATAAAGCAATGAAGTATGATTTCAGCGGATTTTCAAATGAAGAAATGAAAGCTCATACTCAGAAACTCCGTGAACGTGCAAAACGTGAAAAGAAACTGGACTTGGCTCCCGAAGCATTCGCACTTGTTAGTGAAGCGGGTTTGAGAACTCTCGGATATAAGCATCATTATGTGCAATATGCAAGTGCTGCGGTAATGGCTGACGGAAAAATTGCAGAGGTATTTAATGGTGAGGGTAAAACCTACACAATCATTCTTACCGCTTATCTTAATAGTCTTTATGGTGAAAAGGTGTTTATTGTTGATTCGTCAAAATATCTTTCTGAACGCAATTTCAACTGGATGAGCGGAATATTGAAATTCCTTGGTCTTGATGTGAGTTTGTTACATGCAGTAAGTAGTTCAAATGACATAAAATATGAAGACTATAACAGTGATGTAATTTATGCCGATTATACAACACTTGCCTTCAATGAAATGAGAACGGAAATTAATGATAGTGTTAAGAAACAAATTCCGTATGACAGTTTAATCATTGACGAAGCTGATATGCTTTTAGTTGATAAGGGTAGCGAAAATGCATCCCTTGTCTCACAAAACAGAGAAACTGCACGTGAATCAATATTTGATATTATTTTTAAGATTGCAGAAATGGTGAATAATAACGATTCATATTATTCCTATAAAAATGGAAGAATCACTTTCAAAGAGCAGTTATATGAATTGATGGAAAAATCCTTAGATTTCAAATATGACAATCTTGATGTTGAGACGAAAACTGATGAAATCGAAAAAATTCTTAAATCTGCTATTAGATGTTATCATCTTGAAAATGGCAAGGATTATTACATTCATAATAAAAAAGCCTGTTATGAAGAAAAAACTACCGGAATATTACGTGAATATGGTGCGATAGAGGATTATTTCTTGTGCAGAATGAATGGCGTTGATGTTTCAGTATTGAATAGCAGAATAAAATATAACGTTGTAACTGTTGACACTATATACTTCAAGGAACTTTTCAACCGATTTAAAAGTGTTTGTGGCACCACAGCTACAGCAGTAAGTTTCAAAAAGGAATTTCAAGAGATTTATTCACTTGATTATGTTGCTATGCCACCTGCATTACCATTTAACAGGATTGACACCCAGTCACCAATTTATCTTAGTGCTGATTTGAAAGGTGAGGCAATTCTTGAGATGGTAGTTGAAAAACATTCAAAGCAACAACCAATACTTATCATCACTCAGGATATAGAGGAGTCTGATAAATATTCAGTACTTTTGAGTGAAGCGGGTGTTGAACACAAGGTGCTAAATGCTCTGAATGCAGATGATTCGGTTGATATTATTGCTGAGGCAGGTGTGCCGGGTTCGGTTTTAATTGCAACCGCATTGATAAATCGTGGTGTTGATATTAAACTTGGTGGTAATCCTGAATTGATTACTAGAAAAGAACTTGTAAATATGGGCATTGATATTTCAGGCTTGGAAGAATTTCTTTATTCTGTGCCTAACTCTGAACAGAAAGAGTCACTGCTTTATAAAAAATATTATAGTGTTCTTGAAAAAAACAAGGCTTTGATTAGCAGAAGAAGACAGGCGGTTATTGAGAGTGGCGGTCTTTGTGTTATAGGCACGAGTATTTTTGAAGACCTCAGAACCGAACAGCAACTTCGAGGAAGATGTGGAAGACAGGGTGACCCGGGCGAAAGCAGAGTTTTCCGTTCTCTTGACGATAAATGCATTGAACGCATATATGGTAATGGCAGAGGAAAAGCAATGAAAGATTTTTCATTGAAATCAGGATTTGAATACTTTGATGCTGATATGCTTGATAAGGTTATTAAAAATTATCGTAAAAAAATGCATAGTGCCACTTTTGCAAATGTACGCAATGCAAATGATAAAGCCTCAAAAATAGCCGAAGCACGTAATGAATTTATTTATGTTGAAAAAGTGCATCTGTATCAAGCTTTTGAACAGTGGAGTAAGAGAAGGGATGTTCTTGAGGATTTGTCTCGTTTGCAGAAAGGCGAATTATCTTACGTTAACGATTTTATGAGAACTTTATATTCAATACATTGTGAGCAATTGAAAAATGTAAATGGTAAAAAAGCCTCAATGGTTTTATTTGAAATTGCACAAGCAAGCCTTATGAAATTTAAAGAGAAAATAAGAGACGGAGAGTCACGTAACGATGAAGAATTGGCAATGATTTTTGATATGTCCTTAAGAAAAGCAATGAAATATGTATGGAAAGACTATATCGCTGAAGTTGATTCGATTTTTGCAAAGACCGGTATGCAACCAAAGGCGAGAAATGAATATCTTAAGGCAGCTAAAGACAAACTTCAAAGAGAGGCTATTGAAAAACTGATATTCTTAAAATAAATATCTAATTGTTATTTGATGGCAGAGAAATACGATGGTGTTTCTCTGCTGTTTTTCTTGCATAAGAGTGACGTTTATGCTAAAATCGTGGTGAGGTGATTGCTATGAATTATCCAAATCCATTTATTCCTGAACGTGCTGACCCTTATGTTATAAAAGGTCCTGACGGATATTATTATTTTACGGCATCTTACCCCGCATATATGAATGTTGACGCAGGTTATGACCGCATAATTTTACGCAAAAGTGATACTGTAATCGGTCTTGCAACCGCCGAGGAGCACACAATATGGAAAGCTCATAACGAGGGTGTAATGTCAAAGCATATTTGGGCACCTGAAATTCATTATATAAAAAACAAATGGTACATTTTCTTTGCGGCGGGTGAGAAAGAGGCTATTTGGAATATACGTCCATTTGTACTTATGTGTGAGGGACAAGACCCTGTAAATGACAAGTGGATTGAAATGGGTAAAATGCAATCAAGTGAGGGCGATGACCATTCATTCACCGAATTTTCACTTGATATGACATATTTTGAGCATAACGATAAGCACTATTTAATCTGGGCGGAAAAGTTAGGGGATTCCTCACTTTTTATGGCAGAAATTAACCCTGCAGAGCCATGGAAACTGATTTCAAAACCAATTCTTTTAACAAAACCCGAATATGATTGGGAGCTTATCCGTCACCGTGTCAATGAGGGTGCAAGTGTGCTTAAAACAGATGATAAAATTTATGTGTTCTTCTCGGCTTCGGGCACGGGTGCTGAGTATTGTATGGGTAAGGTATATGCCGATGCAAATGCAAATTTAATGGATATAAACAGTTGGACAAAATGCAAAGACCCCGCATTACAGACTGAAGATTTGATTGGCGAGGCAGGTCCCGGGCACAATAGCTTTGTGGTTGACGAAAACGGGGATTTATTATTGGTGTATCACGCAAGACCCCAATCTCATTTTGAGAAAAAATGTGGTACGTATTGTGATGAGCCGCTTTATGACCCTTGTCGCCATGCACGTGTAAAATTTGTGACATTTGACGAAAATAACACCCCAATACTCAAGTAATATTTACTTGACAAAATCTGACATAATAGGTTATAATTAACTTGCAAAATAAAGTTTACATAACTGACGGATTTCGTGGGATACCACGGGGGAATGTAAACTAAATAAAAGCCGACCGTCTGGGCAATTCAATTTTGAAAATTAAGATTGAATTGTCCAGTTTTTCTTTTTTGGACAATTCACAAAGAAGAAGGAGGAAAACAAATGGTAAAACACTTGAAAGAGTTTAGCTACGCAGTACTTGCGGGTATGGCAATCAGTATTGGTTGCGTTGTATTTTTATCAGTTGAAAATACAGTTGCAGGCTCAATACTTTTTGCTGTGGGACTTTTAACAGTTCTCGTTTTTAAGCTGAATCTTTTCACCGGCAAAGCACCCTATATGTGCAAAAACAAACCTGCATATTGGGGGTTCGTAGCTCTTGTGTGGCTCGGCAATTTTGTGGGAACGGGAATTTCATCGGTTCTTATCCGTTTCACAAGGGTTTATGACAAGATTATTGACCGTTGTACAACTGTGGCACAAACAAAGGTTGACGACAACCTTTTAAGCCTTTTTATTCTCGGCATTTTCTGTGGAATAATGATGTACATAGCGGTTGATACTTTTATTAACCACGGTCAAGAAAAGAACTTTTCTTCAACGGTTGTGGTTGTGTTCTGCGTAAGTGTGTTCATTCTTGCAGGCTTTGAACACAGTGTTGCAGATATGTTCTATTTTATGCTTTCATTACCAATCAGCAAATGGATTTTACCGCTGATTGTTATCACACTCGGCAATGTTCTCGGCGGAAACCTTTTCTGTTTATTGACTAAAATTAAAAGAGATTAATTTATTCACGGAGGATTTTATTATGCTTACAGATATCCAAATCGCACAACAAACTGAATGCTTACCTATTACAGAAATTGCAAAAAAACTTAATATTGATGCTGATGACCTTGAACTCTACGGTAAATACAAGGCAAAGCTTCCGCTTTCTCTCAACAAAAAATATGCTGACAGAAAAAACGGTAAACTCATTCTTGTTACTGCTATTAACCCAACACCTGCAGGTGAGGGTAAAACAACAATCACAGTTGGTCTTGGTCAGGCAATGAACAAAATCGGCAAAAATGCTTGTATTGCACTTCGTGAGCCATCAATGGGACCTGTTTTTGGTGTTAAAGGCGGTGCTGCAGGTGGCGGATATTCACAGGTTATTCCTATGGAAGACATCAACTTGCACTTCACGGGCGATATGCACGCAATCACAGCTGCTAACAACCTTCTTTGTGCTATTATTGACAATCATCTTCAGCAGGGTAACGACCTTAAAATTGACCAGAGAAGAATTCTCTTTAAACGTTGTCTTGATATGAACGACCGTGCACTCCGTAATGTTATTGTTGGTCTTGGCGGTAAGGTTAACGGTGTTCCTCGTGAAGACGGATTTATGATTACAGTTGCGAGCGAAATTATGGCTATTCTCTGCCTTGCAACAGACATTGAAGACCTTAAAACAAGACTCGGTAATATTCTTGTTGCTTATACTCTTGACAATCAGCCCGTTTATGCACGTGACCTTAATGCAGTTGGCTCAATGGCTGCTCTTCTTAAGGACGCAATTAAGCCAAACCTTGTACAGACACTTGAAAATACACCTGCAATTATGCACGGTGGTCCTTTCGCAAATATTGCTCACGGTTGTAACTCTGTTACTGCTACAAAGCTCGCTTTAAAACTTGCAGATTACTGCATCACAGAGGCAGGCTTCGGTGCTGACCTCGGTGCTGAGAAATTCCTTGACATCAAGTGCCGTTATGCAGGACTTAAGCCCGATTGTATCGTAGTTGTTGCCACAATTCGTGCTCTTAAATACAATGGCGGAGTTGCACGTGCAGACCTTCAAAATGAAAATGTTGAGGCACTCAAAGCCGGTATTGTAAACCTTAAAACTCATATCGAAAATATGAAAAAATATAATGTGCCGGTAGTTGTTGCAATCAACAAGTTCCACACAGATACAGACGCAGAAGTTGCTTATATCAAGGAGTTCTGCGAAGAAATGCAGGTTCCCGTATCTCTTGCTGAAGTATTCGCTAAAGGTGGCGAAGGTGGTATGGACTTGGCAAGTAAGGTTTGTGCAGTTATCGACGAAGGTAAGGCAGACTTTGCTCCTATCTACGACGAAAAGCTTTCAATTAAAGAGAAGCTTAACACAATCGCAAAAGAAATTTACCGTGCAGACGGTGTAATCTTCACAGCAGCCGCAGAAAAAGCAATCAAGGACATTGAGGCTCTTGGTCAGGATAAGCTTCCTGTTTGCGTTGCAAAGACACAGTATTCACTTTCAGATGACCCAACAAAGCTTGGTAAACCTGAAAACTTCCAGATGACAGTCCGTGAAGTTAAACTCAGTGCAGGTGCAGGCTTTATTGTAGCACTTACAGGCGACATTATGACAATGCCCGGACTTCCAAAAGTTCCTGCAGCATATAAAATTGATGTTGATGCTGACGGCAAGATTGATGGACTTTTTTAAGTGCAAAATGAATTATAATAATTAGTACGGCGGGGGCTATGCTCCCGCCGTTATCCTTTTGTAATATGAATTTGAATTTGTCGGGGTGACTTTAATTTTACCCCCCCTCAAGGGTGGAGCCCAATATTGCCTTCCACCTGCGAGGGTGCGGGTGTCCGATGGACACCTCTGCGAAGCAGAAGCACCGACCGAGCCGGCAGGCGAGAATTAAGGTGGCACGAGCAAAGCGAGTGACGGAAGGGGGCAAAATGAGTTGCAGAACTTTAATTTTGCATTTTGCGCTTTGCGTTTTGCATTTTTTATTGACATATTTTCATTATAATTGTATAATTTATAGGATAATTTTTATATAATAGGAGTAGTCTGTATGAAATGGACAGGTCTTAATGAATTAAGAGAAAAATATCTTGCATTTTTTGAAAGCAAGGGCCATT
>JAZNZJ010000036.1:0-28709 GCA_045594885.1 Candidatus Fimenecus sp.
TTAAGAAAATGATATAGTATATCATTTTTAGGCAAAAGTGGTTGGCGGGTACCGAAATTCGAAGAATTTGGGTCGCCAAGCGAAAAGTATGCAAGGCAAAGCCGAAGCAGACGTTCAAGTCCCATCGTCCGCACCAAAAAACAAAAGGCCACTTATTGTGACCTTTTTGATTTTTAGAATGAGATAATAATAGGACTTGAACCCGAGAGGGTTTTGCCGTTAAGGAAATGATATAGTACAACAGAAATCCTTTAGGGTTTCTGTTATTTTTTTTACAAAAACTCTTGCGTTTGAGCACCTTGAGAATATATAATATGATTTGTATAAATATGTAGATTTATTCGGGAGGGGATTTAATGACTCCATTTGAAAACGTAAAGAAGAATTTCGGATTTGGTTGTATGCGACTTCCACGCAAAGGACCGCTTATTGACTATGCAGAGTTTTGCAAAATGGTTGACGCATTTATGGAAGCAGGCTTTAACTATTTTGATACTGCCCACGGCTATATGGAAATGCGTAGCGAGTCAGCAGTTAAAAAATGCCTTACATCTCGTTATCCGAGAGAAAGCTATATACTTACTGATAAATTGTCTGAAGGATTTTTCAAGAAAGAGAGTCAAATCAGACCATTTTTTGAAAAGCAGTTGAAGGCTTGTGGGGTAGAGTATTTTGACTTTTATCTTATGCATGCACAGAATGCAACGAATTTCAAAAAGTATAAAGAATGCCGTGCATATGAAACTGCATTTGAGCTCAAAAAAGAGGGGAAAATCCGCCATGTAGGTTTGTCTTTCCACGATAAAGCAAGTGTGCTTGAACAGATTTTAACAGAATATCCCGAAATTGAGGTTGTACAGATTCAGTTCAATTATCTTGACTATGAAGACCAGTCAGTTGAGGGAAGAAAATGTTACGAGGTTTGTCGTAAATACAATAAGCCGGTAATTGTTATGGAACCCGTAAAAGGCGGTAGCCTTGTTAATATTCCTGATGAAGCGAAAAATGTTTTTGCCAAGCTTGAGGGTGGTTCACCTGCAAGTTATGCAATCCGTTTTGCCGCAAGTTTTGAAGGTGTATTTATGGTGCTTTCGGGTATGGGCAATATGGATATGGTTACAGAAAATATCGGCTTTATGAAAGATTTTAAGCCCTTTACTGAAGAAGAATATGAGGCAGTGCGTCAGGTATGCAAAATTATGAATGCACAAAATCTTATTCCTTGTACGGCTTGTCGTTATTGCGTTGACGGATGCCCGAAAAATATTCCAATTCCTGAACTTTTCGCTTGTATGAATGACAAAAAACAGTTTAAGAATTGGAACTCATCTTATTATTACAATGAAGTGCACAGCAAAAATGGTAAAGCATCTGATTGTATAGGTTGTGGTAAATGCGAAATGGCTTGTCCGCAACATTTAGAAATCCGCAAACTTTTAAAAGATGTGGCAAAGGAATTTGAAAAATAATGGAAGTTTTATTTATAATAATAATCTTAATTATTATTTTGGCATTGGTGCTTACTGTAAACACTTTAAAATCAACAAAAAAAGCAAGAAAACTTACCGATTTTAAACCATTCTATAATGACGAAGAAATTATGAATTACGCACTTCGTCTGCAAAAAATGATTAAATGTAAAACAATATCGGTAAAAGATAGTTTTGACGATACTGAATTCGCAAAACTTCGTGATGTTATGATTGAACTTTTTCCCACAGTACATAAAACGGCGGAGAAAATGACCTTTTCAGATGATTGTTGGATTTATAAAATCAAGGGTCAGGACGAAAATCGTAACATAATGCTTATGTCCCACCACGATGTTGTTGAAGTGAGCGGAGAGTGGGAGCACGAAGGATTTTCGGGTGAAATCGCAGACGGCAAAATCTGGGGCAGGGGAACAGTCGATACAAAAACACCCCTATTCGCAGAATTTTCAGCACTTGAAGAGTTGTTGAATGAGGGCTACACTCCGCCTTGCAATATTTGGATAGGTTCTTCTCACAATGAAGAGCTTGGCGGTGACGGAATTCCCAAAGCACTTGAGTATTTCAAAGAGCATAATATAAAATTTGAGGTTATTCTTGATGAGGGCGGGGCACTTATTGAGCCACCCCTTGCGGGTATGAGTGCCGACAAATGCGGAATGGTTGCAGTTCACGAAAAAGGCAGAATGTATCTTAACTGCACGGCTACTGCGGGTAATGGCCACGCAAGTCTTACTGCAGGGGCAACGGCAACACCAGTTGAGAGAATGTCATCATTTATAAATGAAGTGATGAGCGAAAATGTATTTATTCGTCGTCTTAATCCGCAGGTTGAGGCAATGTTCAAACATATGGCACCATATCTTAAATTCCCTATGAATATGCTATTGTCAAATCTTTGGCTTTTCGGTGGAATAATCAAGAAAGTAATGCCCAAAATCAATGCACAAGCGGGTGGACTTATCGGTACAACCTGCACCTTCAATAATATTGAGGGCAGTACCGCATCAAAGAAATGCACCGCAAAGGCATTTATGCGACCTGTTGATGAAAAAGATTTTGAAGCGGATTTGAATAAATTTAAAGAAATTGCCAAGAAATATGAAATTGATGTGGAAATGACGGAGGATAGCGAATATCACGCACCTGCTGATATGTCAAAACCACAGTTTAGTTACACAATGAATTGTATTGGTGAAATCTTTCCTCAATACCCCGCATCACCATTCATTCTTCCCGCAGGTACTGATGCAAGAACTCTTACCGATGTTTGCGAATGTGTACTTCGCTTTGCACCAATCAGATTATCGGCACAACAGCTCGCATCAGTCCACGCAGAGAACGAAAATATTGATATTGATTCAGTGGCAAACTGTGTCGCATTTTATAAACATTTTATTAAGAACTATAAATAAGGGAGATATATTATGAGTAAGAATTGGATTGACAACAAAACAGTAATTATTACAGGCGCTTCTGCGGGTATCGGTAAAGGCATTACAGAACAGCTTATTAAAAAGCACAACTGTAAGGTAATCGGTATTGCAAGAAGTCAAGAAAAAACTGAAAAATTCGTTGAAGAATTGGGTGGCTATGCAAAGAATTTCTCATACAAACTCTTTGACGTTTCTGTGAAAGAGAATTGGGAAGAATTTGCAGAATATCTTAAAGAAAACAACATTCAGCCCGATGTTCTTATCAACAATGCGGGTATTTTGCCAAAGTTCAATAAGACACAAAATTACTCAATTGAAGAAATTAAGAGAGTAATGGATATTAACTTCTATTCAGCGGTTTATTCAATAAATGCGTTGCTTCCTATGGTGCTCAAATCAAGCAGTCCTGCAATTATCAATGTTGCATCTTCAGCGGCATTGATGTCACTTGCAGGTACATCTACATATTCAGCAAGTAAGGGTGCTTTGAAATCATTTACAGAGTCATTGAGAGAAGATTTAAGAGGTAAATGCTATGTAACAGTTATTTGCCCCGGCTTTACAAAGACTGACATCTTTAGAAATCAAGATTCAAATACTGCAAAGGGCGAAAAAATGATTAACGCAATCAGCACCAATTGTGACAAGATGGTTAATATGATTGTTAGAGGCATTGAACACAAGAGCGAACTTATGATTTTCGGCTTTGACGCACAATTTATGAAGATTTTCGGTAGATTAACTCCCGTTCAGGGCGGACGTCTTTTCAGCGCAGTAATGAAAATGTCAAAGCTTCCATTATTTGACGCAGTATTTTTAGATAACTGATTATAAGCTATGGCGTGGCGGGGTCGGTCTTGACTCCGCCAATTTTTATTAGTTTCGGTAATTTGGGGTTGTTGGGGTAATTCGTAATTAAGGGACTGTGATGCATTTTGTAGGGGCAGGTCTCCGTGCCTGCCCGAAACATTTAAAATTTCACGGTCGGGCACAGAGACCCGACCCTACAAGAGTGTTTTCCTTTGTGATATGTATTCACCCCGATAAATTCAAATTTGACATATAACACCATTATTTTAAAAAATATTGTGACCAATGTGAAACTTTTACGTCTATATAGATGAAAGGGAATACAAAATAAGGGGGGACTTTTATGGATGATGAAAAAATAATCAATCTTTATTGGCAACGAAATGAAAAAGCAATCAGTGAAACAAAACTTAAATACGGTAAATTCTGTTACACAATCGCATACAGAGTACTTCACAATAATGAAGATGCCGAAGAATGTGAAAATGACACATATTTAGAGGCGTGGAACAGTATGCCACCTCAAAAACCCTCGGTTTTGTCCGCTTTTCTTGGCACAATCACCCGCAGAAAGTCCATTGATAAATGGCGTAAGAAAATGGCGGAAAAACGTGGTGGGGGAGAATATGAACTGTCAGTTTATGAACTTGAAAACTGTATTCCCGATGAAAGAACAATTGATGAGCAGTTAGAAGTTGAGGAGTTGGCGAAAATCATTTCTGCATTTTTGCGTGAATTACCTGAAACCGAGTGTAATGTGTTTTTACGCAGGTATTGGTATTTTGACTCTATAAAACAAATCTGCGAACGTTTTGGGTTCGGGCAAAGCAAGGTGAAAATGATGCTTTTACGTACCCGCCAAAAGCTTCTCACTCGTCTTGAAAAGGAGGGTATATTGAATGAAGTCAGATAAATTGCAGGATGCAATCGGTATGGTAGATGTAGATTTAGTTGCAAGAGCGGACGAAAAGCCGAAAAAAAGTAAAATCCGCCATATAAAATGGTTAGTTCCAATAGCGGCAGTTCTGGCAATTGTTATTGCATTAAGTCCCTTTTTAAGAAATACATCAATACCCGATAATCCCATAAGTGATAATCCGCCGACTGAACAAACAATAAAGCAGGATAAACCGCTTTTTGAAAATCCTTTTGTCCTTAAGGCATATGCAATAAATCAGGCGGAATATCCAAAAATGACGCAGTACCCCAAAACAGAACTGGGTTATGATGCGTGGCGAAAAGACCAGAAAATCCGCCACGAATATTTCGGTGCAGGTGAAAACCTTGATAGATTTTTCACAGCGACTTATTCAGAATTTCTTTCAAATTCAGGCAAAGAAAATAAACTTTATTCACCGCTTAATGTGTATATGGCACTCTCCCTGCTCGCCGAGATTACCGAGGGTGAAAGCCGTCAGCAAATCCTTGATTTAGTAGGTGCTGACAGTATTGAAGCTTTGCGTAAACAGGCAAATTCAGTATGGAATGCCAATTATAACGATGACGGTGCGGTGACAAGTATTCTTGCAAGTTCATTGTGGCTTAATAAGAATATAACATTCAATGAAAACACAATGAAAACACTTGCTGATAATTATTATGCTTCGTCCTATCAGGGCGAAATGGGTTCTTCGAAGTTTAACGAGGCATTGCAGGAATGGTTAAATAAGCAGACGGGCGGTCTTTTAAAAGAGCAGATTTCAAATATTGAATTAGACCCCGAAACAGTTATAGCAATAGCCACAACCATTTATTATCAGGCAAAGTGGGAGTCAGAATTCCAAAATTCTCAAAACACAAAAGAAATCTTTCATTCACCAATAGGTGATGTAACTTGTGATTTTATGCATCATAGTGAAACTTACGGCAAATACTATTGGGGCGAAAAATTCTCTGCAGTAAGTAAAAGCCTTGAGGGTAGCGGACAAATGTGGTTTATTCTTCCTGATGAAAATGTTACCGTTGATGACTTGTTAAGCAATAGTGAAGCATTGAGTTTTATGAATTTAAACGGTGAATGGAATAATAAGAAAGAACTGAAAGTCAACCTTTCTGTTCCAAAGTTTGATGCTTGTTCAGATTTGGATTTGAAATCAGGACTTCAAAATTTAGGCATAACCGATTGCTTTGATTATACTGTGTCAGATTACTCACCACTTACCGTAGATTTTGAAGACCCAATATATCTTTCAAAGGTGCAACACGGAGTAAGAGTTGCCATTGACGAAGAGGGTGTAACCGCTGCGGCATATACGGTTCTGCCAATGTGTGGCTCTTCAATGCCACCCGAAGATGAAATTGATTTTGTTCTTGACAGACCTTTCATTTTCGTGATAACCGGCGAAGATGGATTGCCACTTTTTGCAGGTGTAATCAATCAACCATAAATCCCAATATAACAAAAAGAGGAGAGTGAAAACTCTCCTCTAATTTTTTATTTGTTTTTCAGTAGTTTTTTTAATTTAATTCGCAAGATAATTTGTTCTATAGCACAAGTGATTACGAGAACTCCTGTTGCGATAACTGCAATTATAAGCATAATATCAAAAAAACTATTTGCGGAATCTGAAAGAATGCTTTTATTCCATATGACGTAATCGTATATAAAACTTAATAGCCCTGTTGGAATAAGGACAACAAAACATATGATTTTTATATAACGAAACATTGTACGCATAATTATCACCTGTGAAAATTATAACTTCATTGCAACGTCCCAAGCACCCCAGATAACTGTACGAAGGTTACCAACTTTGTTTGCATCGCCAATCACGTGTACGTGCTTTGCTTTTTCTGCAACGGGAGCGGGCTTGTAACCAACTGAAAGAATAACTGTGTCAGCAGCAACATCAATTGTCTTGCCGTCTTTATCCACAATTGTTACACCGTCATCACGGATTTCAGTAGTTTTGCTTTCAAGATAAACAGGAACATTGTTTGTCTTGAAGAAATCACGAAGATAACTTGTGTTAGCAAGTGCAACACCGGGAGTAGTGATAAGGTCATCCTGCATTTCAACAATAACAGGCTTTTTACCCTGAAGATAGAGCTCATAAGCGATTTCGCAACCTGTAAGACCACCGCCGACAACAACTACGTTATCACCTGCAAGTGAGTTGTCAAGAAGAAAATCAACTGCTTCAACAGCCTTTTCTGCACCCTTAACAGGAATCTTGTTAGCAACTGAGCCTGTTGCAACGATTACTTCGTCAGCACCGAGTGAAGCAATATCCTTAACCTCTGTATTCATATGAATTGTAATCGCATCATAACGCCCTATTTCACGGTTATACCAAGCAATAAGGTCACGGTCTTTTTCTTTGTATGATGGAGCAGCAGCGGCAATAAATACACCACCGAGCTTGTCGCTCTTTTCATAAAGGTCAACCTTGTGACCACGCTGTGCACAAACCATAGCAGCTTCCATACCACCGATACCGCCACCGATAACAGCAATCTTCTTCTGCTTTTTAGCGGGAACAATCTTATACTTCTTTGACTGCATTGTTTTGGGGTTGATAGCACAACGTGAAAGACCCATTGTATCTGTAAGGTCTTGAGTATTTGCGTGGCCCTTTGATGATGAGAAGTTGAAGCAGCCTGCGTGACAGCAGATGCAAGGCTTAATGTCCTCTAATCTGTCTTCAATAATCTTTGTAATCCATTCAGGGTCAGCAAGGAACTGACGAGCAACACCGACACCGTCAATTTTGCCCTCTGCAATAGCTTTAGCACCAACATCGGGTTCCATTCTACCTGCACAAACAACAGGAATGTCAACGAATTTCTTAATGTGTGCAACATCCTCAAGGTTGCAGTTCTGTGGCATATACATTGGTGCATGTGCCCAGTACCAAGAGTCATATGTACCGTTGTCAGCATTGAGCATATCATAACCTGCGTCCTGAAGGTATTTAGCAGCCTTTTCAGATTCAGCCATTCCACGGCCAACTTCTGTATATTCTTCGCCGGGCATTGCCCCCTCACAGAAGCCCTTCATTTTTGACTCAACTGAGTAACGAAGTGAAACAGGGAAGTCATTACCGCAAGACTCTTTAATAGCCTTAACAACTTCAACTGCGAAACGATATCTGTTTTCGAAGCTTCCGCCGTATTCGTCAGTACGCTCGTTGAAGAATTCAATAGCAAACTGGTCAAGAAGATAACCTTCGTGAACTGCGTGAACTTCAACACCGTCAACACCTGCATCACGGCAGAGTTTTGCAGTTTTTGCGAATGCTTCAATAATTTCGTGAATCTGTTCCTTTGTCATTTCAGGACAGATAATATCGGGAGCCCAACGAGCTGGCTTTGGGCTTGGTGATGCCAATTCGTGAGATGTGTCAAGAATTGGTTTTACAAGAGCACGTGTGAATTTGTTTCTGTGAAGAGGTGCTACAAGTTCTGTAATAGCCCAGCTTCTGCCCATACCTGCAGTTAACTGAACAAAGAGTTTTGCACCTGTTTTATGGATTTCGTCCATAAACTCTTTAAGGTCTTCAAACATCTTTGGATTTTGCCAGAGCCATTTACCCCAGAATGTATCACGAAGCGGTGCGATACCGGGAATAATAAGACCAACATTGTTGTTAGCTCTTTCAATGAAAAGCTTTGCTGCTTCCTTGTCAAAATGACAACCGCCGAGTTCAAACCAACCAAAAAGAGATGTACCACCCATAGGGCACATTACAATACGGTTTTTAATCTCAACATTGCCGATTTTCCAAGGTGTAAACAATGCTTCATACTGTGAGTTCATAAAAACACTTCCTTTTCATTCTCTGAAACAAAAGTTTCAATACTATAAGTATATTAAAATAATAAATTTATGTCAAGAAATTAACAAAGATTTTATATAAAAAACAATCCCGTTAAGCAGTTTTGCCACGGGATTGTAATTTTTTGATTATTTGTAACCCTTGCTCTTGAGAATTGCCTCAATTTTGTCTGTGGGGTTAAGAAGTTTGCTAACAGATTTATCGTGATTGAGAGTGTCAATAATGTATGAGAGATATTTTGAAAGGTCAACCTCGCAATACCAGTCACGTTTTTTAAGTTCAGGCATACGGTAAACAAGGTTTGTTGTGAACACCTTGTCAAAAAGTCCGTCACGGTAAGCCTTGTCAAATGAATCAAGACCTGCATTGAAAAGACCGAAAGCAGAGAAAATGAATACTCTGTTTGCACCGAGTTCTTTAAGTTTCTTTGAAACATCAAGCATTGATTCACCTGATGAAATCATATCATCAATAATCATAACGTCCTTGCCCTCAATGTTTGAGCCGAGGAACTGATGTTCAATAATTGGGTTTCTGCCGTCAACAATTCTTGAATAGTCACGGCGTTTATAGAACATACCAAGGTCAAGACCCAAGTAGTTTGAATAAAGCATACAACGTGACATACCGCCCTCATCGGGAGAAATAATCATTGTGTGGTCTTTATCAAGCTTAAGGTCATCAACGTTATTAACGAGAGCCTTAATCATCTGATAAGCGGGGGAAACATTTTCAAAGCCGTTAAGCGGAATTGCGTTTTGTACACGTGCATCGTGAGCATCAAAGGTGATGATGTTGTCAACACCCATTGAAAGACAAAGTTCCTGAAGCATAACTGCACAGTCAAGAGATTCTCTTGAAGAACGTTTATGCTGTCTGCCCTCATAAAGCATAGGCATAATAACTGTAATTGTTCTTGCCTTACCGCCGATAGCAGAAATTGCACGTTTAAGGTTTGCATAGTGGTCATCGGGACTCATTGGTACTGTGTAACCGTACATTTTGTAAGTAACACCGTGATTGAATGCGTCAATAAGAATATAAATGTCATAACCACGAACTGACTCGTGAAGTGAACACTTGCCTTCGCCCGTACCAAAACGTGGGAATGTAGCATCCAAAATGTATGTGTCACGTTCATAACCTGAAAAAGCAATAGTTGATTTGTGCTCTGAATCCTGTTGCTTACGCCATTTTACAAGGTAACGGTCAATTTTTTCTGCCATTTCCTCGCAACCCGGTAACGCAATAATACCGAGAGGCCCGTTTGGTATTGTGGTAATTTCTCTGTCTGCCATAATTTAACCTCCGCAAAATCACATAATAATCACAGATATATTCTACTGATTTTTTGTTTCTTTTTCAACCCCAAATCGACAAAAAAATAAAATTTAGTTAAAAGAGTGTTCAACCGTTATTACAGTGAAATATCTTTCGTCTATTTTGCTCAATTTCTTGTCAATGAGTCTGCATATTTCATCATTACTAAGCTCATATTTGTGGGGGATAATCAAATCAAAAATTAAATTTGTGTGAGTAGGGCCGTCAACAACCCTGAAATCGTGAATTGACATTTCTTCACAAATATCTTTAACCGTTTCACTTGTCAATTTGCGAAGCTCGTTAATTCGCTCGTCGTCAACAACAATCGGGTCCATATGTATTGATATAAGCAGACCATATTCAGCCATAATGTCACGTTCAATAAGGTCGATTATGTCGTGACATTCCATTACGTCCGCATTGGACGGAACTTCTGCATGGACAGAGGCGAAACGTCTTTGAGGACCGTAATCGTGAATAATCAAATCGTGAACACCTACAACAAGGTCATAAGAAAGAATTTTATTTTCAATTGCTTCAACAAATTCTTTTTCGGGTGGTTTGCCAAGTAATTCACCCATAGTTTCTTTTAAAATGTTAAATCCTGCAAGAAGAATGAAACCTGCAACAAAAACACCTAAAAATCCGTCAACATTAATATCTGAAAATGCTGAAATTATAATCGACACTGCCGCAACAGAAGTTGCAAGGCAGTCGCTGAAACTATCTTTCATAACTGCCATCATAGGTGCAGAATTTATCTTTTTACCAAGTTTTTTATTGAAAAAGCCGAGCCACAGTTTTGCAGCGATACTGACAAGAAGAATTACGAGAGAAACTGCACTGAATTTAACGGGTACGGGGTTAATGATTTTATCGATTGAACTTTTGAGCAGTTCAATACCCATAAGAAAAACAAGCACCGCAACGCCCAAAGCGGACATATATTCAATTCTGCCGTGCCCGTATGGGTGGTCACGGTCAGCAGGCTTTGCCGAAACCTTTACACCAATGAGTGAAATTATTGAAGAACCGGCATCTGAAAGGTTGTTAATCGCATCTGCGGTAACAGAAATACTTCCCGAAATAAAACCTGCAATATATTTTGCAACGGCAAGTAAGAGATTCACAACTATTCCCGTCACACTACCGAGAGTACCATAAGCTTCTCTGACTTTCGGGTTAGTGGTGTTTTCGCTGTCATGAATAAAAAGTTTAATTAGAATTGTGTGCATTTATGAGTACCTCTTTTGCATTATCGTCAATAATTCCCCACAGCCCTGTAATAGTAAGATTAAACCACATTTCAGCCACCTGTCTTGCTGACCATTCAGGGTGCTGTGTAAACCAACAGTCAATAAGACCCACAAGACCGAATTTGCCATAATTGTAAGCAAAATCATATTTTGCTTTATTCATTTGCGGAAACACATTCCTAAAAAGTTCATATACCTTTTCATTTAAGAGCTCGCCGAGTTTGTATGAAAAACTTGCGTCGCCGTTTGCGCCCAAAAGCATTGAGTAAAGGTCGGAATGCTCATAGAAATGGTTGCAGAATGTTTCGCATATTTCAATTGGAAATTTTAAAAGTTCGTCAGATGTGATTGATGAAATCATTGAGTTGAATTCATCATATAACTCTTTTTCAAGTGCGTCAACGAGGTCGTTTATGTCCTGATAATGAAGATAAAAAGTTCCACGGTTAATCTCGATAAGGTCGGTGAGCTCTTTTACAGTAATTTTAGTTATACTTTTAGTTTGCGAAAGTTCTGATAACCCTTTACGAATAAGTTTTCTTGTTCTTTTAACACGTCCGTCATTGTCATTTAAAGCCATTTGAATATCCTCCTAAAGTGAATATATGGTCATTATACTCTTAAAATGTTCAATAATCAACGCTTTGTTAAAAAAACTTTCATAAAAATTTTCTCATATTTAATTAAAATATGTATGGTAATACAATAAATTTTGTGGTACAATGTTATTTGTATAATTTTGAGCATTTTTTTATGGTTAAGGAGAATAAAAATGTCATTTATTGAATTAAAAGACGTTGAAAAAACCTATAAAATGGGTGAAGTTGAAATCAAGGCGGTTGACTCAATCAGCTTTCCGGTAGAAAAAGGCGAGTTTGTAATTGTTGTCGGCCCTTCAGGTGCAGGTAAAACAACTGTGCTTAATATTCTTGGGGGAATGGACAAAGCCTCAGCAGGTTCAGTAGTTGTTGACGGAACAGATATTTCAAAGTTTACAGAGAAGGAACTTACAAAATACAGACGTGATGAGGTCGGCTTTGTGTTCCAGTTTTACAATCTTGTGCAGAATCTTACTGCATTAGAAAATGTTGAACTCGCATCACAGATTTGTGAAAATCCTCTTGATGCTGAAGAACTTTTGGGCGAAGTTGGTCTTGGCTCAAGACTTGATAATTTTCCCTCACAGCTTTCAGGCGGTGAACAGCAACGAGTTGCAATCGCACGTGCGTTGGCAAAAAATCCTAAGCTTTTGCTTTGTGACGAGCCCACAGGTGCTCTTGACTATATTACGGGTAAATCAATTCTTAAATTATTGCAGGATACTTGTCGTGAAAAGGGTATGACTGTAATAGTAATTACTCATAATACAGCACTTACACCTATGGCAGATAAAATAATAAAGATTAAAAACGGACAGGTTGACCGTATTCTTCTCAACGGAAATCCAACACCTGTTGAACAGATTGAGTGGTAACACATATGAAGAAATCAATGAGAAAAGATTTCCGCAGAGAAGTGAAAAAAAGCTTTAGTCGATTTATTTCGATTTTGCTTATTGTTGTTCTCGGTGTTGCATTTTATTCGGGCATCCGTTCAGCAATGCCGGCAATGACAATGACTGCCGATGCGGTGTATGATAAAGAAAATTTAATGGATATTCGTGTTGTGGGCACATTGGGTCTTACCCGTGATGACCTTGACGCAATAAAAGAAATTCAAGGTGTAGAATTTGCCGAAGGCTCACGCACTACGGATTTTCTCTGCCTTGTGAATTCAAAAGAGGTTGTGACAAAGGTTATTGAAATGCCTGAAACAATCAATGATGTAAGAGTTGTTGAAGGCAGATATCCCGAAAAATATAATGAATGTCTTGTAAGTAAAGAGTTTTTAGAGGAGTCAGAGCTTGAAGTTGGTTCATCTGTAACCTTGTCAACGGGTAATGATGATAAAGTGTTTGACACACTTGCCGCCGAAACCTATGAAATTGTAGGTGTTGGTGCATCGTCATGTTATCTTAATGGTGATATGGGTACGAGTACCATTGGTGACGGTATGGTTGACGGCTATATTGTTGTTCCTAAAGAAGCATTTGTTACAGATTATTTTACTTCAATTCATATTACAGTTTCAGGGGCTAAGGCTCTTGACAGCTTCGGCACGGAATATTCTGACTTGGTAGCAAGAGTTAAATCAGAGATTAAAAATATTGCTGAAAGACGTTGTGACATTCGTTACAGCGAGGTGCGTTCAAAGAGTAACGATTTGCTTGAAAAAGCGAGAAATGATTATTCACTTGCACAAATAACAATTCAGACCGAAATCGAGAATGCTGAGCAGGAACTTCGTGATGCAGAAACCTTGTTGAATGCACAGAAAGAAGCATTTGAAGCCAATAAAGATACCCTTGAAGATGCACAGAAAAATCTTCCCACCTATGAAAAAGAGGTAGCACAGGCAGAAAAAGAAGTTGCCAAGGCTGAAAAAGAACTTCAGAATAATGAAGCAAAGCTGCAACAAATTCAAGACGAATTGGACAAGATAAATGAAACACTCGAAATAATGCGAGAAGACCCTAATACCAATTCTCAAGAATTAACAAAAGTTGAAGATAGTTATACGTATCTTGAAGGACTTTATAATGTAACAGAGAAATTGCTTATAACACAACGTCAGCAACTCAACGAAGCAAAAACTACTCTTGATGCAAGAAAAGCAGAGCTTGAGCAGGTAAAAGCATTGTTGGGTGACAATCCAAATGCGGTTGCAGATGCTCAGGCAGAGCTTGATAAACGTACCGAAGAAATTCAAAGGGGCTATGAGCAACTTGAAATTAAGCGTCAAGATGCACAGGAAGAACTTGATGTTGCAAAGTTAAAACTTGAAACTGCCGAGAGAGAAATTACTAATATGACAGTACCCGTGTGGTATGTTCTTGACCGTAATTCAATTGAGTCCCATATAAGCTTTGACAATGATGCACAGAGCATTGGCGCAATAGGAATGGTATTCCCAATAGTTTTCTTCATTGTTGCAATTCTTGTCAGCCTTACAACAATGACAAGAATGGTTACAGAACAGAGAGCTCAGATAGGTACCTTCAAATCTTTGGGCTATAGTAAATTTGCAATTGCGAGAAAATATCTGCTTTACGCATTCCTTGCAAGTGTAATTGGTAGTGTGATGGGTGTATTCCTTGGTGAATACACAATTCCATATCTCGTTGTAAGAGCGTACAGAATGTCTTATTACAATTTGGGTGCAGATGTAATCACACTCAATGCTCAACACGCAATTGTTGCATCAGTAATTGCGGTTGCTTGTACAACCTTTGCGTCACTTTTAGCATGTTATAAAGAGCTTCGTTCAGTACCCGCAACATTGATGCGTCCCGATTCACCAAAAGTAGGTAAGCGTATTTTACTTGAGAGATTTGGTTCAATCTGGTCAAGACTCAATTTTGGTCAGAAAGCGGCAATGCGAAATCTTTTCCGTTACAAAAAACGTTTCTTGATGACATTGTTTGGAGTTGGCGGTTGTATGGCATTGTTACTTGTGGGCTTCGGAATTAGAGATTCAGTTTCCACAATGGCAAACAATCAGTATAATAAAGTATTTACACATAGCGGTATTGTGAGCATTGACTCAACACTTACACGTTCACAACGTCGTGCAATGCTTGCCGATGTTTCAGATATTTCAGATATTAATTCATATTTACAAGCAACCCGTAGCATTGTTTATGCCAACGGTGAAAGTATAAATAATTTTGAAAACGAGAAAAATGCATATCTCATTGTTCCGAGAAATGTTGACGATTTCAAGAAATATGTAAATCTTAAAGAACGTGTGGGCGAAGGGTTGCACATTGAATTGACAGATGACGGAGTAGTGATTACTGAAAAATACGCAAGTCTGTTGGGCGTTGGTGTGGGTGACAGTATCTTTATAAGAAAGAGCGAGTCAGATTCATCACCCAAAGAGGTAAAGGTAATCGGTGTGACTGAAAACTATATTTTCAATTACATTTACATGACCCCTAATCTTTACCAGTCAGTTTATGCAGTAGCACCCGATGTGAATATTCTTATGATTGATGTTGCCGATGCGGCTGACACAGAAGATATTAGTTCAAGACTTTTGAATATTCACGGAATAACTGCTGTAACAATGAATAATGATGAGGCGGCAGAACTTAATATAGTTATTAGGAACTTAAGTTTTATTGTTATTATGATGATTGTAGCCGCAATAATGTTGGCATTCATTGTTCTTTATAATCTTAACAATATCAATATAAGTGAACGACGCAGAGAACTTGCCACATTGAAATTGTTGGGCTTTTACAATAAAGAAGCCGCAACATATGTTTACCGTGAAAATATTGTTCTCACCATTTTGGGAACAGTACTCGGTGTTGGGCTTGGTATAATACTTCACCGATTTGTAATGGTAACAGTTGAAACTGATATTTATATGTTCGGCAGAGAAATTCAGTGGCAGAGCATCGTAATCGCCGCAGTTATTACAATTGCATTCTCAATGCTTGTTAATGGGGTAATGTATTTTAAGATTAAAAAGATTGATATGATTGAATCATTAAAATCAGTAGAATAGTTCTCTGTGGCTATTTTTCCGTAATAACTCGTCGAAAATACTCGGTAATACAACAAGTATTACCTCCGTCTTTCAACGGTTCTTACAAAAAAAATATCTCACAGATAACATTATCAAGAAAGTATTTATATACTTATTCTGTGGCTATTTTTCCGTAATATAATTGTGTCGCAGACCATTAATTTAGCATTTTGCATTTTTATAAGAAGGAGTAAAAATATGTTCCATCAATTAAATAAACCAACACAGAACGATACAATTGCAACAATCAAAACAAATATGGGCGAAATCAAAATTAAGCTTTTTCCCGAATTTGCACCCAAAGCAGTTGAGAATTTTACAACTCACGCAAAGAACGGTTACTATGACGGACTCATTTTCCACCGTGTAATCAATGATTTTATGATTCAGGGCGGTGACCCGTTGGGTACAGGTACGGGCGGACAGAGCATCTGGGGACATTCATTTGAAGATGAATTCACAGGTGAGCTTCATAACCTTCGTGGTGCTCTTTCAATGGCTAATGCAGGTCCAAATACAAATGGTAGCCAATTCTTTATTGTTCAGGCTAAAGAATGTCCCGAAGATTTGCTTGAGCAGATGAGAATGATGGACGAAAGAGTTTTCCCCACAGAATGCATTAATGCTTATGAAGAAATCGGTGGTACACCATGGCTTGATTTCCGTCATACAGTTTTCGGTCAGGTATTTGAGGGAATGGATGTTGTTGACGCAATAGCCGTTGTTCCTGCAGATTATTTGAGCAACAAACCCAATGAAGATGTAGTAATCGAAACAATCGTTATTGAATAATTAAACTGAATTGGTATGGTAGGGCGGGGGCTTGCTCCCGCCGTTAACCTTATAAAGCCTCCCGACCTGCCTTCCCCTTGAGGGGAAGGGGGACCGCTTGCGGTGGATGAGGTGTAAATGATTTTTTCAATTAAATGAGGAATTATTATGTTATTTAAAAACATCTCAATTATAAATCCAAACCTTGAAATCCAAAACGATATGTTTGTTGGTATCAAGGGTGATAAAATTGATTATATCGGCACAGTAAAACCGCAGGAAAACTACGGTGAAGAATATGACGGCAAGGGTAAAGTGTTGTCGTCGGGTTTTGTTAATCTTCATACCCATTCACCAATGACACTTCTTCGTGGCTACGCAGAAAATCTGCCCCTTGACCGTTGGCTTAATGAAAAGGTTTTTCCTTTTGAAGACAGACTAAATTGTGACCGTGCTTATTTTGGCACAATGCTTTCAATCGCAGAAATGATTTCAAGCGGTACAACCTCATTTACCGATATGTATTTCTTTGGTGACGGTGTAATGAAGGCGGTTATCGAAAGTAAGGCAAAGACCAATTTTGGTCGTTCAATTGTGTCTTTTGTAGATGAAGATATTGCACATAACGACCGCTTTCAAGAGGGAATTTATCTTGCTGAAAAATATCATAATACCCAAAATGGCAGAATTAAAATTGATATGAGTCTTCATGCCGAATACACAAACCGACTCTCAATTATCGAGCAATTTGGGAAATTTACAAATGGCAAAGATTATATAAATCACATTCATTTATCCGAAACAAAATCAGAGCACGAAAATTGCAAGGCGAAATATGGAAAAACTCCCGCCCGTCTTTTTTATGATGCAAAAGTTTTCAATAGCCCCACAATTCTTGCACATTGTGTGTGGGTTGAAGATGAGGATATGGATATTTTTAATGAAATGGGTGTAACTGTCGCTCATTGTCCTGCAAGTAATATGAAACTTGGTAGTGGTTTCTGTGATACCTACAAACTGTTACAGAAAGGCGTTAATATTGGTATCGGTACGGACTCCGCTGCAAGTAATAACGGACTTGATATTATGCGTGAAATGTATCTTGCGGCACTTTTGCCCAAGGGTGTGAATAATCAGGCAGATATTGTAACCCCACAGGACGTTTACCGAATGGCAACCGTGAATGGATATAAAGCACAGGGTAGATTTGATTGTGGTGAAATCAAGGTTGGTAATAAGGCTGACTTAATTGTAATTGATATGAACAAGCCCAATATGTACCCCGACTTTGATATTCTTAATAACATAGTTTATTCTGCGAATAAGAGTGATGTGGTACTCACAATGGTTGACGGTGAAATTCTTTATAAAAATGGTGAATTTACAACTATTGATGTTGAAAGAATGGGTTATGAAGTAAGCCGTCTTGTACGTGAAGTAGTAAACGAGGTAAATACAAAATGATTGAAAAAGCAGTTGAATTTATAAAAACAAAAATAACAGATTGTTATGAGGTTGGTATAATTCTGGGTAGTGGGCTCGGTACTTTAGGTGAGAAAATTGAAAACCCACAGTATGTGGATTATGCCGATATTCCAAATTTCCCCGTATCAACCGCACCCGGTCATGTTGGTCGTTTCGTTTTCGGTACATTAAACGGTAATAAAGTTATGTGTATGCAGGGCAGAATTCATCTCTATGAGGGCTATCCTGTAGAAAGTGTTGTAATGCCCATTCGTGTAATGAAAATGATGGGTGTTAAAAAATTGATTGTTACAAATGCTGCAGGCGGAATAAATGAGAGCTTTAATGTTGGTGATATTATGGTTATTACTGACCATATCAACTTCACGGGCAGAAACTGTCTTGTTGGCAAAAATGATGACAATTTCGGTTGCCGTTTTCCCGATATGAGCTTTGCCTATGCACCGCATCTTCGTAAAATCGCATTTGATTGTGCCGAAAAATTAGGAATGAAGCTTCAACAAGGTGTATATATCGGTTGCACCGGCCCAAGTTATGAAACTCCTGCAGAAATCCGTGCATTCCGAGTGCTCGGTGCCGATACTGTCGGTATGTCAACGGTGCAAGAAGTAATTGCTGCAAATCATTGCGATATTGATGTTTTAGGATTTTCACTTGTGTCAAATAAAGCCGCAGGGCTTTCAGGGGAACGACTTACTGAAGAAGAAGTTCTTACAATAGGCAGACAAAAAAGCGAAGAAATGCAAAAACTTATTACCGAAATTGTGGGTGAATTCTGATGTTTTTAAATGGTGCAACGGTCGGTTTTGATACTGTAAATAATAAAGCAGTTTTCATTGACCAGACACTTTTACCAAATGAATATAAAGAGGTTTTTACCGACAATTATAACGAGATTTTTGATGCAATTAAATTTCTTAAAGTCCGTGGTGCACCTGCAATTGGTGTTTTTACTGCAATATCATTGGCGGTGCTTATGAATAAAAGTACAGCCGATGCATACGAAAATCTTTTGAGTGAACTAAAGGAATACTGCGAAAAACTCATTTTATGCCGTCCCACTGCCGTAAATCTTAAGTGGGCAGCCGAAGAAATGCTTAAAATAGCAGAAAACAGTAATGCAGAAAACTTAAAAGAAAACCTTACCAATCAAGCACTTAAAATGATTGAAGATGATATTGCAATCTGTCGTAAAATTGGTGAATATGGTGCTCAATTACTTGAAAACTGCAATTCGGTTTTGACTCATTGTAATGCAGGGCGACTCGCAACAGTAAAATACGGTACAGCACTTTCGCCCATTTACGTTGCAAAAGAAAACGGACACAATTTAAAGGTGTTTGCCGACGAAACAAGACCTCTTTTGCAAGGTGCAAGGCTCACTGCATTTGAACTCTGCGACGCAGGTGTTGAAACAACCGTAATTTGCGATAATATGGCATCATTTGTTATGAAAAACGGACTTGTTGATGCGGTTTTAGTGGGTTGTGACAGAGTGGCATTAAATGGCGATACCGCAAACAAAATTGGAACAAGTGGTGTGGCGATTCTTGCAAAACATTATAATATTCCATTTTATGTTTGTATGCCTTTTTCAACCTTTGATAAAAACATCAAGACAGGTGATGACATAGTAATTGAAATGCGAAACTGTGACGAAATAGGGGATATGTGGTACGAAAAACCGATGATTCCACAAAATGCGAAAACTCTCAACCCCGCATTTGACGTAACAGACCATTCACTTATTACCGCATTTATCACCGAAAAAGGTGTAATCACACCCGAAGAAATAAAAGAATATATATAGTATTATGGCGGGGTCTTGACTTAACCTCGCCTTTTTATATGCAAAACAAATTTGAAATTGTCGGGTTCTTTGCCACCTCATCAGTCAGCTTCGCTGACAGCTTCCCCTTAAGGGGAAGCCTTGATTTTGCCTTCCCCTTGAGGGGAAGGGGGACCGCTTGCGGTGGATGAGGTGTCATATAAAACAACCCGACAAACCCTCAATTTGTCGTTATTCTTTTTTCTTTATTTCTACACATTTCCCCTTGAAATATTAGGGGATTTATTATATAATATTATTGTTAAAATTTTGTCAGACTTATCTGACTTATGGAGGTAAATTATTATGGCAAATCGTTTTGTACTTAATGAAACATCTTATCACGGCAAGGGTGCTATTGGTGCTATTGCTGACGAAATCAAAGCAAGAGGCTTTAAAAAGGCTTTTGTTTGCTCTGACCCCGACCTTATCAAATTCGGTGTTACAAAAAAGGTGACAGATATTCTTGATAATGCAGAAATTGCATATGAAATCTATTCAAACATCAAGCCCAACCCAACAATTGAAAATGTTCAGACAGGTGTTGAGGCGTTCAAAAATGCAGGTACAGATTGTATCGTAGCAATCGGTGGTGGTTCTTCAATGGACACAGCAAAGGCTATCGGTATTATTATCACAAACCCTGAGTTCAGTGATGTTCGTTCACTTGAGGGCGTTGCACCTACAAAGAATCCTTGTGTTCCGATTATCGCAGTTCCAACAACAGCGGGTACAGCAGCAGAGGTTACAATCAACTATGTTATCACAGACGTAGAAAAAGACAGAAAAATGGTATGTGTTGATGTTCACGATATTCCGGTTGTTGCAATCGTTGACCCTGATATGATGGCTTCAATGCCAAAGGGACTTACAGCCGCAACAGGTATGGATGCTCTTACTCACGCAATTGAAGGTTATATCACAAAGGGTGCTTGGGAGCTTTCAGATATGTTCCATATCAAAGCAATCGAGATTATCGCAAAATCACTTCGTGGTGCAGTTGAAAATACTGACGAAGGCAGAGAGGGTATGGCTCTCGGTCAGTATGTTGCAGGTATGGGCTTTAGTAACGTTGGTCTTGGTATTGTTCACTCAATGGCTCATCCTCTTGGTGCTCTTTATGATACACCTCACGGTGTTGCAAATGCTATTATTCTTCCAACAGTTATGGAATATAATGCTCCTGCAACAGGTGAAAAGTACAGAGACATTGCAAAGGCTATGGGTGTTGAGGGCGTTGACGCAATGAGCCTTGAGGATGCAAGAAAGGCTGCAATTGATGCAGTTAAACAGCTTTCAGTTGATGTTGGTATTCCAACCGACCTTAAAGAAATTGTTAAGGCAGAAGATATTGACTTCCTTTCACAGTCTGCATTTGATGATGCTTGTCGTCCGGGTAACCCAAGAGATACAAGTGTAGAAGAAATCAAAGAACTCTATCTTTCACTTATGTAATTTAATAACAATATTTATTGGAATGTAAAAAACATAGACCAATAAAACTATATAGACCAAGGGGTTCTGCAGGTTATTAAGCCTGTTGAACCCCTTGGTCTATTCGATATATTCATTTTATGAACTTCACAAACTCATAATTCTCTAAAAGTCTAAAATATTGTGCAAGTCTTTCATACAACGGCTCTGCATTATTGCCAAAATATGACTTAAACTCTTTACCAATAGTAAAAATGTTTTTATTACCATCAATACACAACCAGATAAAACTTCCCATCTCGTCAAGATGAATAAAACTCACTTTTGGTTTTTTCAAAATAATCTGCATAAGTTTATTTGCAAATCCTTTGTTTTCAACCTCTAAAGTTACTGCGTTGTTTTCATCGACTAACCATATCAGCCCGTCTTTATATTGGGGAATTTTATCAAGAAAATTCTCATATGATGTATTTTTATTCTTCATTATTCTCTCGCTTTTTCCAAAGTGTAAATTTAAACACTGAAAGAACAATCAACACAAAAAGCACAATTCCGCCAATGCTCATTACTGTGGTTGAAAGTCCAAATCTATTTCCAAGGTCAATAAATTTATCCACACCGAATATGGCTAAAATAGCAAGAAGAATACCAATAAGACCTTCACCCGCAATCATACCCGAGCAGAAAAGAAGACCGTCATTTATAATTTCTTTCTTTTCTTCATCACTCTTTTTAAGTTTTTCAATAATAAGACGAATAACACCGCCGACCATAATACAGGCATTGAGCTGTACGGGTAAATAAACACCGATTGCAAAGGGGAGTACCGGAATGCCAATCAACTCAATAACGATTGCAATACATACACCAATTGCAACAAGCCCCCACGGAAGATTTCCCCCCATAACACCCTCAACAATTAACTTCATAAGTGTCGCCTGAGGTGCACCTAATTCGTCCGAACCAAAGCCCCAAGCAGAGTCAAGAATATAAAGAGTTCCGCCAATTGCAAGTGCCGCCGCAGTAATTCCTATAAGCTCACCAATCTGTTGCTTTTTAGGTGTAGAACCAAGAATATATCCTGTTTTAAGGTCCTGCGAGGTGTCGCCCGCAATGGCAGACACAATACAGATAATAGAGCCGATTGCAATAGCACTTGCCATTCCCGAAACACCGTCAGCACCTGTAATATTAAGAATAAGTGTTGCAATAAGAAGTGTGGCAATCGCCATTCCCGATACGGGATTATTACTACTGCCTACAAGACCTACCATTCGTGAAGAAACTGTCGCAAAGAAAAATCCAAAAATAACTACAATAAACGCACCCAAAAGGGATACGGGGATTGCGGGAACAATCCATACAAGAATTGTAAGCAAGAGAATTGCACCGATTACAATTTTTATGTTTAAATCTTTTTCAGTTCTTTCGTTTGAAACCGTAACAGTGCCTTTCATACTACTTAAAGCCCTTGCAAATGTTTTTACAATAAGGGGAAGTGATTTGACAAGACTTATTATTCCACCTGCCGCAAGAGCACCCGCACCGATATAACGGATATATGTGCTCCAGATACCGTTTGCACCGCTATCTGTAAATATTTCACCGATTGATGCGGTTGCGGGGTAAAGCACAAGCTCAGAACCGAAAAGTACAATTAGAGGAATAAGTACCATCCAACTTAGTATTCCGCCTGCAAACATATATGATGCAATTCTTGGACCACAAATAAATCCGACACTTAAAACAGCGGGGTAAATCTGTGTGCCGATTTCACCTGAATAACCCTTGAATTTAAGTGAAACTTCACCCGCAACAAGCTTTAATCCGTCAATAATGAATTTGAATAATGCCGCAAAGCCCATACCCGCAAAAACCGTACCCGCACTTGCACCGCCTTTTTCACCTGCCAAAAGGACTTCTGCACATGCCGTGCCCTCGGGGTAGGGCAGAGTCCCGTGTTCTTTAACAATCAACGCATTGCGAAGTGGCACCATAAAAAACACACCAAGTAATCCACCGAGAAGTGCGATTAGTGTAATTTCAATTATGTCGGGTTTATCCATTTTGCCCTCTGCCGCCCATAAGAAAAGTGCGGGAAGGGTGAATATAGCACCCGCTGCGAGAGATTCACCCGCAGAACCGATTGTCTGAACAATATTGCTTTCAAGAATTGAATTTCTTCGCAAAATAATGCGAATAACACCCATTGCAATAACCGCCGCAGGAATTGATGCGGAAACAGTCATACCCACACGAAGTCCTAAATATGCGTTAGCCGCACCGAATATAACCGCAAGTAAAACGCCCATAATTACAGCTGTTACTGTTAATTCGGGCGTTACCTTGTTTGCCGCAACATACGGCTTAAATTCATTTTTCATAATTCGTGGTAACTCCATTCTGTTGCCGATTGGTCGGCTTTTTTATCATTTGAAATTTTACCACGAATATATTTTTAATTCATTACACAAATTCTGCCAATAAATCAGTTAAAATATTGAAAATCCTCTCAACAGAAGAAATGCTCATTTTTTCATTCACTGTGTGCACATCATAAAGGTCGGGGCCTATTGAAATGCAATCAAGCCCCGAGATAGCAGAATAGAAAATTCCGCATTCAAGTCCTGCGTGAATTGCTTCAATTTTTGGCTCGTAACCCATTTTTTCTGCAAACACTTTTTTATAAAGATTTTGCAATTCTGAATTTTCTTTGAATTCCCAAGGGGGATAGTGCCCTGAAGCCTCAATAGTGCAGGGGATTTTGCTGAAAAATCCTTTGAGCTTATCTTCAAGAGCAATATGTGCAGATTTTTTATTACTTCTTAATGTGAAAAGCATTGTCACTTTATTTTCATCAGTGGCAAGAATACCCAAATTCAATGATGTTTCAACAAGCCCTTCTATACTTGCACTCATTTCAACAACACCATTAGGTACACAGAGCAAAGAGTAAATAAGATTGCCTTTTACTTCGCTTTCAAAAACGTCAAAATCTGATTTATCACCAATAGTAATTGTCACATCAAAATCTTTTTCACGTTCAACAATTTCATTTTTGATTATATCAATATATTCTTCGGCGCAAAGCTTAAATTGGTCGGCATTATCAACACATAATCTTATTTTACAAAGATTTGTAATCGCATTACCCTTGTTACCACCGTCAATTGAGATAATGCCAAAATCTGTAACATTCTGCATATGATTTAAAAATCTGCCGGCAAGAATATTTGCATTTACTCTGCCTTTGTGAATTTCAATTCCCGAATGACCGCCCTTAAGACCTTTAAGAGTAACGGTCATTTCTGCACCGTGCTTTTGCACACGTTTAATTGGTAAAGCAACTTGAAAATCACTGCCACCGGCACAAGAAACCGTGACGGCATATTCTTCTTCAGAGTCAATGTTAATCATTTTTTTAGCGGTGAGAAGACTCATATCAAGCTTCATAGCTCCCACCATACCGATTTCTTCATCCGTGGTGAAAACGGCTTCAATAAGTGGGTGTGAGTATTCGTCACTTTCAAGAATTGCAAGTATCATAGCAACTGCAATTCCGTTGTCCGCACCCAAGGTTGTGCCACGGGCTTTTATATAATCACCGTCAACAAAAATATCAAGACCCTCATTTTCAAAGTCAATACTACGGTCTTCAGTATTCTGACAAACCATATCGAGATGCCCCTGCAGAATTACAGGCTCCGCATTTTCATAACCCGCAGTTGCATTTTTATAAATTATAATATTGTTTGCGTCATCTCTCACATATTTCAATGAATGTGTTTTTGCAAAATTGACACAGTAATCTGCAATTTTGTTCATATCACCCGAGCCGTGAGGAATACTGCAGATTTCTTCAAAGTATTCAAATACTCTTTTTGGATTAAGATTTTCTAATTTCATATAACCAACTCCGACTGAAAAATATCAAATAAAAAATAAAAGGAGTAACATAATATTACCCCTTTTTAAATTAATATTCAATATAAATTAAATAACAAATAATAAAACAGTATATGCTAAATAAATACCAAGAAGTAAAATACCCTGCCAACGTGAAAGCTTCTGCTTAATAAGTGTTGGAACAGTAAGAATAAGCATAACACCCAGCATTATAGGAATATCAAGCACTAAAGATGAGTTGATACCTGCAATATATCCTGAAACAGGAACGTCAAAGGGGTTAAGTGTAATTGCAGTACCGCTTACAAGTACAAGATTGAAAAGGTTTGCACCGATAATATTACCGAGTGAGAGTGAACCGTGACCTTTTATAAGCGATGTGATTGCAGTTACAAGTTCGGGAAGTGATGTGCCAAGAGCAACAATTGTAAGACCGATTACTTTTTCAGAAACACCTAATTCACGAGCAATAATCTGTGCGTTTTCATTAAGAAGATTTGCACCCCACGCAATAACCGCTGCGCCAACAACCAATAAAATAATATCTTTAAGAAGACTGTCCTTTGTGCCTGCTTCTTTTGATTCAACAGTATGGTCTTCACCGCTCATTGCCTCAAGTTCTGCTTCACTTGTGAGTGCACCTAACTGTTCCTCAATCTGTACTGTTTCAATTCCTGCGGCAGTTTTCTTCATGCGAAGAACTGTTGAAACCATATAGATTACAAATGTTGCAAGTAAAACAATACCCATTGTACGTGAGAATGTGCCGAAAACATAAGCACCTAAACAGTAAATCACTGATGCTCCAAAGAAAAATACCACGGGAAGTGTCATACTCTTTCTTGCTGCAGGACCGGGTTTGATAGCAATTGTGATTGCCGCAATCAATGATGTATTACAAATAATTGAGCCTAAAGCATTACCGTAAGCAATTTCACCGCTACCACCAAGTGCCGCACCGGCAGAAACCATTACTTCGGGAAGTGTTGTACCGATTGAAACAACAGTTGCACCGATAAGAATTTCAGGCAAATGGAATCGACGTGCAATACCTGTTGCACCGTCAACAAACCAGTCGCCACCCTTGATGAGCAATACAAGACCAACAATTAATAAAAGAATTGGTTTAATCATATTCATACTCCTTTTTATTAAATACAAAAAATTCCAAAAAGAATATTATCACATTTAATATTCTGCGTCAATAAAACATAATATATTTATTCAATTTGTTATGCTTTTTCAAACATATCTGCAAGTTTTTTTACAACTGCACAAAGATTTTGTACACCGCTTTCCACATTACCCGCTGTGAAAGTTTCGAGATAACTACTTGCTTCAAGAGTGAAATATCCATCATATCCGATTTCTTTAAGCGCCTTTACAATAGCGGTGAAATCAATGTCCATTGAAAAAGGGATTTGATGAGAATCATGCCACTTATCATTGTCGTGAATATGTAATGCTTTAAGTCGATTGCCAAGTGCCTTGACCATTTCAACGGCAGAGGTGTTACTGCCCTTCATTTCTGCGTGACCAATATCAAGACAAGCCACTAAATAATCATCATTCACCGCATCAAGATGTGCGTTGAAGCTTTCAGGAGTTGCACAAGCCGCAAAACTTGAATATTTATGAAGAGGTTTCCAATTCCACATATTTTCCGTTGCAATTTTAACATTATAATCTTTTGCGAACGGTAAAAGTTCCAAATACATTTCTGAATTTTCTTTGGGCGTGCCATCATTCATCGGGTGAATTACACAAATATCTCCGCCCGCCTCGGCAACGCATTCAATAGCACGTTTAAGATAATATGAACTTTTGGGCGAAGAGGGGAATGGTGCGTGCCCTTGATTACAATGTATTCCATTGTCAAGACCAATTTGCTTGAGCCTTCTTGCGAATGCAAGGTAATCGTTTTGTGCGGTGGGGTGAGTCGTTGGCACAAGCACACCTTTTTTCTTTTCGCACATTTGGAACATTGAAAAGTCCCAAGCATCAAAACCTACTTTTGCAACAAGTTCAACCGCTTTTTCCTCACCAACGTGCAATGCAATTGAATCAATTTCAGTTGAAATTTTCATAAAATTACCTCTGATTTAATTTGTATAGATAAATTTGAATTTGTCGGGGTGATTTTAATTTTCACCCCCCTCAGTCAATTTCTTGCGAAATTGACAGCTCCCCCTCAAGGGTGGAGCCCAAACATAGCCTTCCCCCAACGAGGGGAAGGTGTCACCGCAGGTGACGGAAGGGGGGCGTCGCAGACCTAATATTTTGCACTTTGCGTTTTGCATTTTGCATTTAACTCTACAACCCACAAATTTATTTAACCGATTATATCATAATATCATCATCGTTTCAATTACCAACAACTAATAGAATAAACAAAAATTAAATAATGACAAAAATTTTCAAAAAAATTAAAAATCTTTAAAAAAAGTCTTGACTTAATCAAAAACGTGTGGTATTATGTTCAAGCGTTGAGACGCTGGTGTAGCTCAGTTGGTAGAGCAGCTGATTTGTAATCAGCAGGTCGGGGGTTCGAGTCCGTCCACCAGCTCCATTTTTTTGAAATTAAATATGGGTAGGTTCCCGAGTGGCCAAAGGGAGCAGACTGTAAATCTGCCGTCGACGACTTCGGTGGTTCGAATCCACCCCTGCCCACCAAAATTAAGAGTACTTCCTTTGAAGTGCTCTTAATTTTTTTGTTCGTAAAAAAGGGGTGGATTCGAAAGCCCGTTAAGAAAACGATTCGGGGAATCGTTTTTAGGGCGTGGATTTGCAAGGTGCTCCGCATTATTATCACTATTAAGCGAGTAGTAAACAATAAATTACAAGTAATAACCCATGCCCACCAAAAAAGAGTTTTCCAATAGGAAGACTCTTTTTTATTGCAATTTATAACTTCTTATACTAAAATATTATTATATTAGATTTTAACAATGGGTGATACTTATGAAAATCTCTACTGAAATAGATTCAATCGCATTACAAATAGGTGAAGAAAAAGCAGTTGAACTTGTGGCAAAAACAGGCTTTGACGCTTGGGATTTCTCGCTTTTTCAAATGTGTAAAAAGGAAAATGGTATATTAGTGCCAACTGACCACCCAACTGCACAAAGTAATTATCTCTCATTTGCACGAAGACTTAAACAAATCGGGCTTGATAACGGTATTAACTGTAACCAAGGTCATGCACCATTTCCAAGTAGTCCCAAAAGTGCAGATTACCTTAAACGCGCTATTGAGTGCGTTGCAGAGGCAGGTGGCGAGATTTGTATTATTCATCCTATGAACAACGGAACACCCCAAGAAAATGCAGAAATGTATTTTGAACTCTTACCTTTTGCAAAAGAGCATAATGTTAAAATCGCAACTGAAAATATGTGGAATTGGTTACCAGATGCAGAACATTCTTCTTTCGCTGCTTGTGCTACACCTGAAAGTTTCAATGCTCACCTTGACGCAGTAAATGACGAGTATCTTGTTGCTTGTCTTGATATCGGTCACGCTGAAATGAAAGGCAGTAACACCAAGTCGGAGGCCAAGCG
>JAZNZJ010000037.1:0-5857 GCA_045594885.1 Candidatus Fimenecus sp.
TCCGACTTTCTCGCATCAACGGTTTCACATACGTACAGACAGAGTTCGACTACTTCACAGGTGAGTTGAAAGTCGTTCGCGAAATCGCTTACAGCGATGGTCCTCGCGCAAAGGTACGTTGCTACGGTGCCGATGATGTTCGCGAAGGTGTTGCCATCATGTGGAAGGAAGGCGTTGACGTATCAATCACAGGTAACTCAACCAACCCCACACGTTTCCAGCACCCCGTTGCAGGTACATACAAGAAAGAGCGCGTACTCGCAGGCCAGAACTACTTCTCTGTAGCTTCAGGTGGCGGTACCCCCCGTACTTTGCACCCCGACAACATGGCAGCAGGCCCCGCTTCTTACGGTATGACCGACACAATGGGCCGCATGCACTCCGATGCACAGTTCGCAGGTTCTTCATCAGTTCCCGCACACGTGGAGATGATGGGCTTCCTCGGTATCGGTAACAACCCGATGGTAGGTGCAACTGTTGCTATCGCAGTGGATATCGCTGGCGCATTGAGCAAGTAAATCTCATTGATTTATAATATTTTAGAGAGAGTTATCCTTTTTAGGGTGACTCTCTTTTTTATTGCTATATTTGAATGGCATTAGAAGTTGTTTATAACCATTCTGTGACTTCCAAATCCATTTTATACACAAATTATCTTATTCCACCTTCGGAAGCCTTAAACGGGCTTATATTGACCTTTATGAGGTGTTTCGTGCGACCAAATAGCGACCACTTTTCGGGTGGTCGCAAATAAGGTCGTCAATCACAATCAAGGAATCAATACACACATTAGATGATTATACCGAATAAACAAAAGGTTCCAATCCTCCCACATCGAAACCTAATAGAAATGTGTTTATCCTTTAAAGAAGAGCAAGACTCACAAGACTTTTATCATAGAATATCATATCCTTGTTCATTTTTTAACCACTCCGCATAATCTGCATATAATGAATCTGAAATATTATCCTTGACTATCATTATAATTTTGAATGCTATATCCATGGTGTCATAACCATGTGTGTTATAACACATGCTTGCGAATGAGCGTGGAGTAAACTTTTGGTAACATATAGAAGACGGATTCACAATAATATCAAGCAGTTCTTTTATCTTTACTTTATCAAGAAACAGCTTTCTGCCAAGAACAATATATTTTATACAACCATCAATGCTCAATTTACCATTGTAGTCCATTATAAACAATCTATGTTCATCTTCATTTTCCCAATCTTTATGCTTTAAAAAGAAAAGAGATTTCCAATTCTTTTTTATGAACTCATATTCTGTTTCAGCCTCAAAGTCAATCTTTTCTGAATCAGGGGTATTGAACAAATTATATTCCACATCTTCAAATTTATAGAAATAGTTCTCAAATATATCTTTGTTCTTGGCAATAAAAGTCTCTTTGTCAATCACGATACATACACCATTCGAATTGTCGGCATAATGCGCCCACATTGCCGGGTGATTTGTTCCTTCATGCCCCAAACCGTTAATCTCATAGTTTTGCGAGAAACTGATGATACGACATTTCTCCTTGATGTATTTATCTGCCTTATACATCACCATAAAGTTATGATTTAGACACATGTTGTGAACATTACCCTCATTCATATCATTGAGTCTTTCAAAACATGATGGTAGCAAGGTCAAATCCTCCAAAATCTTTTTAAAAGAATCCAAACTCGTATAATGAAACAAAGCGCCGTCACCTTTACGAGGGAGTTCTGCATTCCAATAAAGATATGCTGGTAGTTCTGTCAGTAACATAATTATATAAATCAGGAAGTATTAAATAGAGAAGCTTAACACATTTGATAACTCCAACAAAAGCACTCTCCAAATATTCATATTATTCACATAGTTTACCACTCATTATAACTGACAATGTAACAAATCGCCACAATTTTCCTGGACCTGCCTAATTATCTCACTGCATCTATTTTCTGCTATCTTAATTTTAGTTCCGACCGCTATAAAATCCTGAATAGTTGGTTTTCCCGAACCGTTGACCGATGTTGCATGCTGACCGTTATACCCATCGGCACAAAGAGTCAAATCATACGCAGGGGCTAAATGCCAACACCATTTGCCCCGTCCATCTTTCTTTACTACAAAACTAAAGTTCTTGCAGTGGTCGTCCTTATTGTCGGTAAGATAGTTGAACACCATACGTCGGTACATTTCCTCAACCTCCGCGCTGCTTTGGGTTAAATACCCCGTCAGCGCAAGCAGATTACTATAATCAAGAACAGGATTCGATAAGGAAACACATAGCAACCCTCCGGCGGTAGCCATATGAACACGCTCTCCACTTGACGTGAGGTCGAAACGTTTAGTAGCAAAATATTTTCCACCAACCAATTTAAAATCAGGAACATTGATACCGCATTTGCGGGCGATTTCATTGTAGTGGTACTCCTGTTGACCCATATCTTTAGGGTCGTATATATGACGAAATTTAACCAGCCAATGACCTTCGTCATCTGAAAATATAGCTTTAGGACGACATCCACCACTATTACCACTATTATACAGCAGAAGACCGGCATCGGTATCCTGCTGTTCCTGCAGCACTTCCAATGCCTTTGCCTGCAGAGCATCAAAATCACATCCACCCTCTTTCAATTTCACCTGTGTGTGCGGCTCATAAGTCAATGCTCCCATACCTCCATTGCCAACAAGGCTCAGTTTGTCAAGTGCCGACAAATTTCTATCATCGACACCTTCTTTAAGGAGTGTTTTATGTAATAGATATCGACCATAACCGTCGGGCAAACTATCTTCAAAAATACCAAAGTTCCCATTAAAAGGTTGTGGTTTTGCAACAAACAGACCCGGTTTAAGCGGCAGTTCCAACGGGGAAATGCTAAAACCCTCCATCAGCCAATTCTTATTGTACTCAAAAGCACACAGCCTGTTGTCTGGGGTAAGAGACAAGGTCCCGACTTCTAAACCATGATATTTAACGGTGATTTCATCTATATTCTTCATAACTTATGAGCTTTCTTTTTACCGGTATTCCTGCGTATTTGAGACAACTCTTCCATTGTGGAGTATTTGGGTTGTTCAAAAATGGTTTTAATTTCAGAGGTATATTCCAACGCCACTGCAATGCCAATGAGGTTTTTAAGAGATATCAATCCTTTCTGTTCAAAACGTATTATGTTACTCACCGCGACACCCGATTTATTGGCCACCTGTTCACGAGTAAGATTTTTCTCAATGCGTCGTGCACGGAAATCATTCGCCATTTTCATTGCAATGTCATCTACAGACTCAAATGAAAAGCCATCCAAAACTGACAAGATATTATTCATATCTACTGTTTTTACAACTATAAAGACAATATATTATCAGTAACAAAGATAATAAAATCAAATTAATTCACATAACCAATACATCTAAAATTGTTTAAGAAATATAAGAAATCACTTATGAAACAAAAACAACAACCGCCTTACGCGTAATTTTCACTACGGATTTGGTGGTTTCTTTTTGGGGCTTCAGTCTAAAAAGTTGACTTTAAAGACCACTGCACTACTCTATTTATAAGGCGAAATAGAAACAATACAATAAAAGGTTATACGACCAATCGTTTTACAGATTTAAAATGAAAAAATAGGAATATCAAAATAATTCGTATCTTTGCAATCGGAGTGCTATAGCATTCTGAAATTTTATTTTTATAAAGAGGCGTTATGTCTTCTTCTCGTGTATACGAAGCCTGAGAAACTTCAAAATTGTGAACGGAAGAAGGTATGATGGTCTCCACGCATATGCGTGGGGCTGTTATTCCCACATCTGTTCACAAAGGTTTTCTCAGGGCCTGTATACTAGGAGGTGAAGCGTACAGTTCACCCGGACAACATGGCTGCCGGCCCTGCTTCTTACGGTATGACCGACACCATGGGCCGTATGCACTCTGATGCTCAGTTAACTTTGTTGTCCTCCTTCTCGCTCGGCAAAATAAACAAGTTTCCTTTGCGCTCACTCGGGCGTCGGTTCGCAGGTTCTTCATCAGTTAAGCCTAAGGCTTTTCCTCCTTCTCGCTCGGCAAAACAAGCAAGCTTCTTTTGCGCTCGCTCATGCGTCGGTTCCGGCACACGTGGAGATGATGGGCTTCCTCGATGAAAGCGACAACCCGATGGTAGGTGCACCAAAAAGATAAGTAGTGCCCAACTTGTTGGGCTATCGCAGTGGATATCGCTGGTGCACTTTCTAAGTAATTAGATAGATAATCACATATTACAATTTCCTGCAGCCGCAAGGTTGCAGGAGATTTTTTATAGGGACTATCTTAATTATCATCCTATAATTCAAGAGAATTGTCCATTAGTAAGAAATCGTAAATGCTGATTGTAGTTATTCCGGCTTCATCTCTTAATACAGGAGTTTCCTCTCCCAATACAATGATTTTCTTGAATGAGTCATCCACTTTCAACAGAGAAGCACTTTCTTGTTTGATTTTTTCGTCAGTTTCCATTCTAAAGGCAGACTGGATGTAGTATCGTCTACTTCCCAAGTTGCAGACAAAATCAACTTCAAGCTGCAATCGCCGCTGTTTACCTTCGTTATCTTTTACAACAACAGGAACAACTCCAACATCTACATTAAATCCCCTAATCCTTAATTCGTTATAGATTAAATTTTCCATAAGATGACTTTTCTCTGACTGACGGAAGTTTAAACGAGCATTGCGCAATCCCAAGTCAGAAAAATAATATTTGAATGGAGTGTTGATGTATTTCTTTCCTTTAATATCGTATCTTGTTGCTTTTTCTATCAAAAATGAGTTACATAGATATTCGATATAGTCCTTGATTGTATCATAGGTTATTGAAGACTTCTTTTCACTCTTGAATGTATTGGCCAATTTGTTTGGATTGGTCAAAGCTCCAATTCCGGATGCCATAATATTAATCAATTCCTCAAGATCATCGTCTTTTTTTACTCCGTGCCTATCCTTAATATCCTTTATATAAGTTTCGGCAAATAAAGATTTGAGAAAACGGACTTTCTGATCTTCGTTTTTGTAAGTCAATATCTGAGGTAATCCACCATACAACATATATTCATTGAATCCGGCTTGAATGCTTCCTGAATATGCCGACATGAATTCACTAAAACTCAGTGGGTACATTTTAACCTCGAAACCTCTTCCTCTAAATTCTGTTATAATGTCTTTAGAAAGGAATTTGGCATTGCTTCCGGTCACATATATATCCACATTAGGCTTTCTTAAAAAGCCATTCAGCACATCCTCAAACTCACCAAGCATCTGAATCTCGTCCAAAAGGATATAATACATTTCATCGTCAGTTATGCGGCTTTCAACATAAGCATAGAGATTTTCAGGATTCCTCATTGCCTTGTTCTTGAAATCTTCCAGGTCAACACTTATTATGTGGTCTTCGTTGACACCATTTTCCTTTAAGAACGATGTAAATATTTCGAATAACAGATAAGATTTACCACATCGGCGCATACCTGTCACAACCTTTATCATACCATTATTCCTTAAAGAAATAAGTTCATTCAAATATTTAGTTCTATCTATCCTTTCCATTACGCTCGAAATTTATATCATAAAATGACATTTTTTCCGAATGCAAATATATGTTTTATTTTGCCATCCAACAAGCCATAATCGAAATTAATGTCATTAGGTGAAGTTTTTTCGAATAAGAAAACCTTTGGAAAGCATCACCGAAGCTCAAGGAGTTCATAAAGTAAGAAGAGAACGTTCGGTTCTATCCTTTTTTTCATAGTAAGCGATACGGCAGGTAGATGATGACCGCCCTGTTACAATTTGGGGCCGTATTTTTACTCCTCAGTCACTACGTGACAGCTC
>JAZNZJ010000038.1:0-5141 GCA_045594885.1 Candidatus Fimenecus sp.
TCTGTAAAAATAATGATATAATTAGTACATAAATTTAATGAAAGAAGGCTTTAAAATGAAAGGATTTTTAAAAGAATTTAAAGAATTTGCAATGCGTGGCAACGTAATCGACCTTGCAGTCGGTGTTATCATCGGTGGTGCATTCCAGAAAATTGTTACATCAGTTGTAAATGACCTTGTTATGCCACTTATCGGTCTTATCACAAAAGGTAGTGATTTTGCAAGTAAATTTGTTGCTCTTGATGGTAGCACATACGCAACAATCGAAGAAGCAAAAGAAGCAGGCGCTGCAATTCTTACATATGGTAATTTTATCGCAGTAACAATTGATTTCATCATTATGGCATTTGTTATTTTCCTTCTTGTTAAGGGTCTTAACAAACTTTCAGGACTTGGCAAGAAAAAGGAAGAACCTGCAGAAGAACCTGCACCAACAACAAAGGTTTGCCCATATTGCAAGAGCGAAATTGCTATTGATGCAACAAAGTGTGCACATTGTACATCTGACGTTGAATAATTATGTATAAGCTTGGTTTTATTGGTTGCGGTAATATGGCAAGTGCCATAATCGGCGGTGCGGTGACTTCACAATTTGTTGACGGAACTAAAATCTGTGTTTTTGATGTTGACAATGCTAAAGCAGAGGCACTCAATCAAAAATATAATGTTCAAATTGCAAAATCCTGTGAAGAAATTGCAGAAGATTGTGAGTATGTTGTTCTTGCTGTGAAACCGCAGATTTTCCCCGCAGTTTTACCCCAAATCAAAGAAAAACTTAACAGCGATTCTGTTGTAGTTTCAATCGGTGCGGGTAAAACATTGGAATATATCGGCTCGTTTTTAAATGACAAAACGGCTGTTATAAGAGTAATGCCCAATATAAATGCAAAAGTGGGTGCATCAATGAGTGCTGTTTGCAAAAATGATTATGCAAACGACAATGCTCTTGATTTTGTGAAAAGACTTTGTAAATCATTCGGCGAGGTTATCGCCTTGCCCGAAAGTCAATTTCCTCTTTTTGGCGTAATTGCAGGGTGCTCACCCGCATATTCCTTTATGTTCATCGACTCAATGGCACGTGAGGCTGTTAAGAATGGTATGAAAAAAGATGAGGCATTGAAAATATGTGCACAAGCAGTGTTGGGCAGTGCAAAGATGATTCTTGAAGACGGCGAAAATAACCCGTGGGCACTCATAAACAGTGTATGCTCACCCGGTGGCACAACAATTGAGGGTGTCGCAAAGTTGCAGAGTGAAGGCTTTGACACGGCGGTTATGGACGCAGTAAAGGCATCACTTGATAAAGATAAAAAGTTATAAAAATAGAATGGCGGGGTCAAGACCCCGCCAATTTTTTTAGAACAATTCAGTTGACAAATATCTGTCACCGGTATCGGGAAGAATAACAACAATATTCTTACCCGAATTTTCTTTTCTTTTTGCAATTTCAAGTGCACCGTGAAGTGCCGCACCTGATGAAATTCCCACAAGAACACCTTCTCGCTTTGCAAAGTCACGTGATGCATTATAAGCCTCATCTCCCGTAACGGTAATGATTTCATCAATTATGTTAGTGTTAAGAATTTCAGGCACAAAACCCGCACCAATGCCTTGTAATGGATGTGCCCCTGCTTTACCACCTGAAAGAACGGGGGAGTCAGCGGGCTCAACGGCAATAATTCTTATATCGGGATTTTGCATTTTCAGATATTCACCCGTTCCGGTAATTGTACCACCCGTGCCCACTCCCGCAACAAGAATATCAATTTTTCCGTCAGTATCCGCCCAAATTTCAGGTCCGGTAGTTTTAAAATGTGCTTTAGGATTAGACGGATTGACAAATTGCCCTGCAATAATGCTGTCGGGAATTTCTTTTGCTAATTCTTCGGCTTTCTCAATTGCACCCGCCATTCCTTTACTGCCGTCGGTCAGCACCAATTCTGCACCATAGGCAGAAATAAGCTTTCTGCGTTCAACCGACATTGTGTCGGGCATAGTGATAATAAGTCTGTACCCTTTTGTCGCCACCACAGAAGCAAGACCAATACCCGTATTTCCGCTTGTGGGCTCAATAATAACCGAGCCTTTTTTGAGCAAACCTTTTGCTTCTGCATCTTCAATCATTTGAAGTGCCGCACGGTCTTTAATACTGCCCGCAGGGTTAAAGCATTCGAGCTTTGCAAAAACTTTTGAAGTCAAATCGAGAACTTTTTCGGTACTTGAAAGCTCTAAAAGGGGAGTATTGCCGATTAATTGGGATATATTACTATAAACATTCATTGTTATTACCTCCGTAACGGATTAATTATATAATAATACAAAAAAGTTTGCAATAATATACAAAATAAAACAGCCTGTAAGTTTTTACCTTACAGGCTGAAAATATGTAATTGCTAATTATTTTGCCTTTTTCTTGGGATTCATTAAAGCAAGACCAATAGCCATAATTACTACGAAAACTATAAGGTAGAAGAGAACTGGGCAAGAGAAACCTGCACCTGCTTCTTTAGCTGTAATATAAGGCACATAGCCGTGTGAGTAGATAGCAGCAAATACCATAAATGCTGAACCGATAACTCCAAGTGCCGGAAGAACAAATCTCTTAACAGGTGAAAGACCCTTTTCTTTTCTCATAAACTGAATGAACATTGGAATGTAAAGAGCATAGATTGTGATGATTGGAAGCTCTGATGAGTCAAAGCTGAACTTGCCGAACCAAGGTGTAGCAGTAAGGTTTGCACCGTAGAAGTAAACAAGCCATGCACCAACAATTACAAGACCAACGATACATGAGTTTGAAGGCATACCTGATGCAGGGTCAATCTGCTTCATAAGTTCAACCTTTGGACCCATATTACGAACTGAAAGTGAGTACATACCACGGATTGTACCAATGAGAAGACCGTTAAGTGTACCAAGACAAGAAACTGCAACGAAGAGGTTAAGAACGTTACCAAGAACATTACCGAAAACTGCTGTGAAAGCAGGAGCAGTTCCAACATCAATAAGAGTCTGAACAGGAGCACCGCCTGCAACACCGATGTAATAGAAGAGGTAAATTGCAATAATGATAACACCGCCAACTACAAGAGCAATTGGAAGATTCTTCTTTGAATCTTTGATTTCAGAGTTAATTGATGTAGCAAGAATCCAACCTTCATAAGCGAAAGCAGTAGCAACAACAGCACCAAAAAGAGGTGACATATCGCCGGCACTTGTAGCAAAGTTAGCACCAAGCATTGATGTACCTGCATCAACAGGAGCACCTGTGAGGTCGTGTGTAAGACCATAGATTGTACCAACAATTGCCATTAAAAGAAGTGGAATAAACTTGATGAATGTAGCACTAATCTGAAGTTTACCTGCAAGCTTTGAAGAAAGTGTGTTAACTGCGAATACAAAAATGAGAATGAATCCTGCAAGCAAGAATGTTTCTGTACCTGTTACAGGGTCACCTGCAAGTTGTAAATCGGGGTTTACAGATACAAGGAATGTGAGGAAATATCTTGCTGTAAGCCATGCAAGAACAGAAGTCATTGCAGGCATATAGATTGTTGTTGCAAACCAACCCATCATATAGCCGTATTTGCTACCGATTGTTGCTTCGGCATAGTCAACAAGTCCGTTAACCTTTTCATAACGCTGAGCCATAACGCAGAATGCGAGAACACAGCAAATCATGATTACACCGCCGATAATCCAAGCAAGAATACCAAGAGGCATATCACCGTTTGTTTTTTGAAGAATTGCCTGTGCCTTGAAGAAGACACCGGAGCCTACAACAGTACCTACAACCATGCAGATAGCCATCAATAGACCATATTGTTTTTTAAGTCCGTTTTCCATAATGAAAACCATCCTTCCTTTCAAATTACTGATATTATATTTTATTTCTTTACAAAAGTAAAGAGGTAAAGTGAAATTTTTTGTGCAAAATATAATTATTTTTATTATTTATACAATTTGGTTATTTTGAATTTGTCGGGGTGATGAATTGGCTTCCCCTTGAGGGGAAGCTGTCACGAAGTGACTGATGAGGTGTAGGTTGCGATAGCAACCGTTACATATCATAATTAATTAGTTTTCCACCTCATCCGTCTTTGCCTTACGGCAAATCCACCTTCCCCTCAAGGGGAAGGCAAAAGACCCCGACAACCCCCAATTTATCTAATTCTTTAGAGGGTAACCTACACCACCCAAAATGCTAAACAAATACAATTTATATATACACATCTTGCCATTTTTGTCGAATTAAGGTATAATTTTTCGAAAAGGGGAGATTATATATGTTGTCAATTTGTTTTGCGATGCTTCAAAATCCTGAAGATAAAGCACGATTTGAAGAATTTTTCAACAAATTTTACGATACGATTTTCTATGTTGCGAAAAAGCATTTAAAAACTGTTGAGGCGGCTGAAGATTGCACACAAGAGATTATGGAACATTTTGCAAAGAATTTTCATAACATAAAGCAAGATTTTGACGATGCGAAATTTAAGGCATATGTCAAAATTGTGGCTAAAGGAATGTCAATAGACATTTACAGAAAAGAGAAAAAGCATCTTGACCATGTGGTTGACGCAGACTTTTCTGATTTTTATAATCTTTCAGAAGAAATGTTTGATGTTTGTGATGTAATGCTTCTAAAAGAGGCGATTGACGCAATGCCTGAAGTGTTGCAACCTGTTTTTCTTCTAAAGTATTTATATGAATACAGCGGTGAAGAAATTGCTGAAAAATTAAATCTTTCAAAGCCGTTAGTTAGAAAAAGATGTATGCTTGGAATGCAGTTTGTAAGAAATTATATAAAGGAAGCTGAACAAGATGAGTAATTTAGCAAAAGCCTGTGAATTGTCACTAAATGATTGGTTGGCAACATTCCCCGAAGAAATCCCCGAGGCAGAGCATACACCAAAGTACGAAAAATGGAAGAAAAATCTTTTTAATAAAATGCGTGGTGACCGTTATCACAGATTTACTACAAAAACTGTGAAAGTATTACTTGTGGCTGCAATTTTGTCCGCATTATTACTTGCCGCATTCGTTTTACCGTCGTCCCGTGAGAACTTTATTGATAATTTCAATGTGTTTAGCAGATATGAATTGACAAGAGATAACAGAAACTCCGTCAGCGGTGAAAT
>JAZNZJ010000039.1:0-40395 GCA_045594885.1 Candidatus Fimenecus sp.
CATTGTCCATATATTCTCTTTTTCAAAATAGACCTCAACACCTTTGTCTTTCAGGTTACGAACAGTTGTAAGGCTATCTACTGTGTTTCTTGCAAAACGACTGACAGACTTGGTTACAATGAGGTCTATTTTTCCATTTAAGGCATCTGCAATCATTCTTTTAAAGCCTTCTCTTCTTTTAGTGTTAAGTGCTGAAATACCTTCATCAGTATATACCTCAACAAATTCCCATTCAGGTCGGCTTTGTATGTAGTTGGTGTAATAATCCACCTGTGCCTCATAACTTGTGAACTGTTCATCACTATCAGTAGATACACGGGCATAACCTGCTACTCTTCTTTTCTTGTTTGATGCTTTAGGTGTACCTGTATGTAAATTAAGTGTAGCAGGTATTACTGTAACATTTTTAGCCGTTGCCATTTTGCATTCTCCTTTCTTTTGTTTTTATTCCAGTAGCAATTCTCATTTCTTTTGTCCAACTCTCACTACGAGAACGGTCTTGCCATTGTTTAACGATGCTTTCTCCATTGGTGAGTGTGATTATTAGTGTATTGTCATTATAGGCTTGTATGTCCGTTATTTTATCAATACTACCTATTTCTTCAACAATGGTCATCAAAGTGGTTTCTGGTATTGCTTTTGACGGACAAGCTTTCCTTCCGTGAGTATTGTAAGTTGAACAAATCCACACGGGACCAGTTTCTTTTACTTTTCTTCGATAATGTTTACCACACAATCCACAAGTGATAAGTCCTGTGAATGGATATGCATTTTTGTTGTGTGGCTTTTCAAATCTTTCTGCACGTCTGGTCATTTCCATTTGTACCAAGTTGTATGTATCAATATCAATAATCGGTTCGTGAGTATTTTCTGCGAGGTATTGTGGTAATTGTCCGTGATTAACAAGAGTTCTTTTTGTCAAATGATTTTCACGGTATTTTGTCTGCAACAAAAGGTTACCAGTATAAGTGTAGTTTTTCAGAATACGTGTTACTGCACTTTGATGCCAAGTATACCCTTGTTGTGTAAGAACTCCTTCTTCGTTAAGTCTTTTCATAATTGCATTTATACCTTTACCATTAAGGTAGTCTGCATAAATTGACTTAATGATTTTTGCTTCTTCAGAAACTACAACATACTTTTCACCGTCATATCGATAACCCATCATAAAGCCACGCCAGGGTTTACCGTTTTGAAAGTTCTGTCGTACTCTCCATTTTTGATTTTCACTTGCAGAGAGACTTTCCTCTTGAGCATGTCCTGCGAGAAAACTTAATATCAGTTCACCAGTTGCATCTGTAGAGTGTATATTCTCTTCTTCAAAATACACATCAACACCTGAATCTTTCAACTCATGTACTGTCTTAAGTAGTGTTACTGTATTTCTGGCAAAACGAGATATGGATTTAGTTATTACCATATCAATTTTACCTTCACGACAATCTGCAAGTAGTCGTTGAAAGTTGTCACGGTTGTCCTTTGTGCCGGTTAGAGCTTCATCTGCATACACGCCTGCATATTCCCAACCCTTATGGTTTTGGATTAGATTGCTGTAATAACTTACCTGTGCAGACAAGGAATGAAGCATTGCATCTTTTCCTGACGACACTCTTGCATATGCAGCTACCCGTTTTGGTTTTGGAATATTTGGTTTGTCAAAACGGACTTGTGTTACAATTCTTTCCATTATTGATATCTCCTTTGTATCATTTAGGGTTACTATATATTTGCTCTAACCGGCATATATATCAAGTGTTTTCTGCAAATATACTGTTAGAAGATAAGCCGTATTTTTTGTTCAACATTGTGCATATTTTTCTGTATTCACTTTCATTAAAAGTACCACTATCAGCCATATTCTTCATAAGTGCAAGTGAAGTACGATAATGCATCATATTCACAAAGTCATATTTATCACTTGTTTCTGGCTTCAACATAACAGGCTCTGCAACAGTACTTTCTGTTTTTATTTCCATAACTCTTAAACACCTCCCCACAGTTTTTGCAAGTCAATGTATAGAAGGACTTTCTGTTCACATCGTCCTGATGAGTATTCCACCACTGCATACGACAGGCATCAGAACAGAATTTCTTCTTTCCGTTATCTTTAGTCTGTAACATTTGCTCACCACAGTTCTGACAGATTTTCACATTCGGTATTTCAGGATGACGGTGGATATATGAACGAATGGTACTGGCAGGTTTACCGATAATTGTAGCAATAGTTGCTGCGCTATATCCTTTTAATCTCATACTATTGATTCTGTTTTCTTCCTGTATCTTCATATTTTTCCTCCCTTCATAAAAACTTTTTAGGATAAAATTTATGTAAAAGTTTTAATAAGTTTCTTTAAACCGTTGACACGCAAGGGTTTGTGAGAGCCTATTCCCGTAAAAACTTTTGCGAAAATTTACACGGACCCCTGCGCCGCTGTCCTGATACTATAGTTGTAGAGATAATTACTTCCCCACCCCCTAGAGCATTTTTATCTATGGGGTAGACTGTGGCAAGTAAAATAGTAAATGCTTATAAAGAATAAAATATATTTTTAACTAAAAAACTTGCCACATCTTACCCCGTAACATTATTACAGAAAGTCATTCTTGTCTATCAACTCATATCCAATAAGCATTGTAGTCTTTTCTTCTTTGGTACCAGTTGGTCGTTTTTTCTTAACCATCGCAAATTTTTTGATGGCTTCATTTAACTTTTGTGCACTTTCTGCATGATAACCATTGGAATAACACCACTCACGAAAGGCTTGATACACTTTAGATGTTCGTACTTCAACCTGTGGATTTTTAATAAGACACTCTTCAAAAAAGCGTTTGACCTTATCGCAGTCATTGTTAAAGTCTTCTGTGGCTTTGGTAACTGTTTTTGGTGGAAGTAGTCCTTCTTTTTCAAGAAGAATATATCCTTGGATTAACCAGTTCAATATTGCACTTTGGACTTCAGGCTTTGCAAATTCTGTTTTAAGAGTGATGTCCTGCTCACAAGGTTCAAAATGTCTATCAAATGGAATTATGAAAATACGGTTGCTTGAGAACAAGGTCATATCAGTAATGACCGGTAAGTAATTTGTGTTTACATAGATTTTGAACTGCGACTTGAAATCAAATGAGTTCTCGTGAAGGAAACGAGCATTCAGAGTATCATTACCTGTCATACTTTTAATCTGTGCTGCATTCAACAACATACCCTTCGGTGGCTCGGAGATGTTTGCAAATCTGATTCCTGCAAGTCTAGCAATATCCTCACTTGGTGCTTGGCTATTGGTATTTTGTTTTACAGCGATGGTTTCAGGTTTTACAGAATTACCATAGTCACCCATAACACCGAGTATGCTTTCCATAAGTGTGCCTTTACCATTTCTGGTGGTCGCACCATAAAGGAAAAACATACATTCATATTTCGTGTCACCGGTTAAGGCATAACCCAATACCTTCTGCAGAAACCTTGCCTTTTCTTCATCATTACTCATAACTTCAGTAATGAATGAATCGAAACGTTCATTTGTTGCAATAGGGTCATAAACTACAGGAGATATCTTTGTTAAGAAATCACTTGGATTATGCTCATAAAAAGTCATTGTTTTAAGGTCCAATGTACCATTCGCACAGTTGAATAAGTATGGATTAGTATCAAACTGAGACATGCTCAAAGGATAGATACTTCTAGCATCTTTTATGAGAATCTCTCTATTTCTTCTCGCACTCCATTTGTTATAGTACTTAACATATTCAATACGTTTGTGCTCGTCCGTTATATTGATAGCATAGCTTATCAAGGCGTCAGCCAACTCTTTACATAACTCCATGGTTTTTAAGGATTCTAAATCCTCACACCAGTGGCTACCATCAAAGTAGAACCATTTCTTGCGTTCAGGTACATATCTTACTTTGTCTTTAAACACATCTGCAAAGAGTCTACCATTACCACTATCCGACCAATTGTATCTATCTCGGTCTTCAGGATGAAATTCTGTTAGGTCAAGGATACCATCATACTTAACACCTACGGGAGTATAGAATGCTGTCGCATTTGCTACCGCCTTGTTAAGTGTAATTTCACCATAAGTGCTACCACTTTGTGCTCTGTCCCACTTATCACGCATAAGCCCAGACTTCCTAAAAAGCCTGTCCATCTGTTCAATGTCACCATTACTCCAGAATGCTAAATATGAAGCAAGGGACATATCTGCTTCGCTATGTGATTTGCCTTCAGGAATTTCACCAGCCATTAAACTCTGAAATTTAAATCCATTTTTTGCATTAGAAGCTTTTTCAATCACTTCTTCATCAGTAAGAAAACTAACACGGTTGGACTCAACCTTGGATTTCACAACGCTTGGTCGTTTCATATATGTATTGAGAACTTCCTCAAGTGCAGTATGGCTGTTTGCTATACCGTAATCATTTATTTGATTACCTGTAAGCGTAACAAATTTACTTGTTGTACCTGATACATATATTTCAAGTTTAATGTGTTTATTGTGAATGTAATAGACGCTCTCATCATAGTTGAAATCATCAACCTTGAAGATAATTCGAACCCCGGTGCCAGACGGACTTAATTCTGTATAGGATTTCATTGTGTTGATGATGTCAGTTGCCATTTCATTTGGTACACCATCTTCAACGCAGTGGTCAATGTCAATAGCACTGTAGCCATTAAACACACCTATACCGATACCTGAATACTTATCCACCAATTCACTTACCGAGTTGAAACTTGAAAAGTCAGTTATTAAATTTGGTCGAGCCTTTTTACCATCTATTTTGTATGGAACTTTGGTTTTCTTACCATCACGTTCTTCATACATCCATAGGCAAAATAAGGCTTCATCTTTTAATTGTTCTGGGATTCTTTCATACATTTTTATCACTCCTTAATAGCTAAATTTGTTTGTAGCATTTCTTCATCCCCTTTACATTTGAAATAAAGTATAGAGTATTGAATTTTTATCAGCTCCTTTCTAATTGGTTTATGCATTTTTTATCAACTCCTTTTTAGTTGGATTTGAGAGTGTATTTTTTAGTCCCTCACTATTAGGACACGAGAAGTGCCAAAATGCACCCTTTTTTAGAAAAATTCTTTTAAAAATTTAAAGTCTCTTTTTTCTGTTTATGGTGAGTCTGTAAAAATAGCTCTCACTATAAGGCCACGAGAAAGCCAAAATATAAGCCTTTTTTAAAAATGTTTACAAAAAATTCACATTTTCGTCTTTCTGTAATAATGATGCCTTATAAAAAATACCCTTCACTATTAGGACATGAGAAGTGTCAAAATATGCGGTTTTTCAGAAAAATTCTTTTAAAAACTTTAAAATTCTTTTTTTGTTATGGTGAGTCTGTAAAAATAGTTCTCACTATAAGGCCACGAGAAAGCCAAAATGTGAGGGTTTTTCAAAAATGTTTACAAAAATTCACATTTTCGTGTTTCTGCAACAACGAGTCCTAAAAAACACCCTTCACTATTAGCTCACGGAAAAGACAAAATATGACCCCCTTTTAGAAAAATTCTATAAAAAATTTTCAAATTCTTCTTTGTATGATGATGCGTCCGTAAAAATACCTCTCACTATATAGCCACGAGAAACACCAAATTTAAGCCCCTTTTTAGAAATTTTCATCAAAAAAATCCGTGACATAATATGAGTAAGAGAAAAAGACCTCTCACTATATAGTCACGGGAAGTGTCAAAATATGCGGTTTTTCTGAAAAATTCTTTTAAAAATATTTTTATACTCATTTTCAATCAGGTTCACAGCAGTAATATCACCCACAAAAATACACAAATTGTATCACTAAAGATTGTGTACTTTACACCTTAAAATTGTCTGGATATATGTGTACTTTAGAGGTAATATGTCACTACCAAAAGACAAGAAAGAGGTACACAGAAATGTTAAAAGCAAAATTTGGTATTGAGATTGAGTTCACAGGCATTACAAGAACAAAGGCAGCTGAGATTATGGCAAATCACTTTGATAATTCATTTACAAGTGATAGCGGTTTTTACGACAAGAAAACAGTTGTTGATAACATCGGCAGAAAATGGACAGTAATGTATGACGGTAGCATTAAACCTTTGAAGAAAGTTGATGGAGTAAAAATTCACGCTTCTGACCTTTACAAATGTGAGTTGGTTACACCAGTATTAACCTACCGAGAAGATATTGAATGCTTACAGGAGCTCATCAGAAAACTCCGTAAAGGTGGAGCATTTGTTGATGAGGGTTCTTGTGGCATTCATATCCACCTTGATGGAGCAGACCATACACCAAGGTCAATTAGAAATTTCATAAACATAATTGCATCAAAGAATGACCTTCTTTACAAGAGCCTTCAAATTGGTGAGGCAAGAACAAAATGGTGCAAGAAGATGGACACACAATTAGTTGAAACAATAAATAGGAAAAAGCCTGCAACCTTTTCTCAAATCGAGAACATTTGGTATGCAGGCTTTTGTGAATCTAGGAACACTCATTACCATAAAAGCAGATATCATTTTTTAAACTTACACAGTTTCTTCCACGGTAACCACACAGTAGAGTTAAGAGGATTTAACAGTACACTTCACGCAGGCAAGATAAGAAGTTACATAGTTTTAGCATTAGCACTTAACCATCAAGCATTAACACAACAGAAAGCAAGTACAAAGAAAAACCAAACCGAAAATGAAAAGTTTGCAATGAGAACATACCTTAACAGAATCGGCTTGGTTGGTGATGAATTCAAGAACTGCAGAGAACACCTTTGTAAACACCTTAATGGTTCAGCAGCTTGGAGAAATGGTACGGTGGCTTAAAAACCACCTACCTAAATATATTTTTTATTAAGAGAGGAACTTTTTATGTCAAAACTTTATTTAGCTTATGGTTCAAACCTGAACCTACAACAAATGGCTTACAGATGCCCTACAGCAAGAGTTGTAGCAACGACCTATCTGGAACACTACAAGCTCACATTCCGTGGTCACAACGGAAATGCAGTTGCAACAGTTGAACCATCAGAAAACGACCGAGTACCTGTTATGATTTGGGAAATCTTTGACAAAGATGAAGAAAGCCTTGATATTTACGAGGGCTATCCACGACTTTACAGAAAAGAGTATGTAACAGTTAAAATCAATAACAGAAAAACACAAGTTATGATGTATGTTATGAATCCCGGCAGACCACTTGGAAAGCCAAGTGCCTATTACTACTCCACCATCCTACAAGGCTATCGTACAGCCCACTTTGACCCTACATACCTGAAAGAAGGTGTAATGAGGTCTGTGGTAAAATAATGGCAAAATGCCCATAAGGTTAGATGAATGTTTCTAACTTCATGGGCATTTTTTGTGTTATTTGTTTTATTTATCTTTAAAATTTTTAGAGTCAGTGAGAAAGGATTCAGCAATTATTTTGATGCCAAGTTTTATACCTTGAATGAAAGCTTCTTCCTCTGCAATACTGGTCATTTCAGTAACACAATCCTTATACTTTTCAAATATAACTTTTTGCTCTTTTGAGAGTGTTGTTATTAACTTTTCTTCATTTCGGACAGACAAGTTTATTAGTTTGGAGTATTCACTTCCACGCTTTATATCTTTATCTGCTGGGAATATGTTTCCATAATACAGTTTTTCTAATGTTGTCATAAAAAATCTCCTTTCAAGGTGTCATATATATCACTCTGAAAGGAGAAAAAGTCAAGTTGTTTTTATTTTGGATATAAGAATAAACTTTTATTTTTCTACAACTTCTTTAGGAAGTAACTTTAGCAATTCTTCGGCTATTTCTGTAGGAATCATAGTAGCAGTTGTCATCGCTAATTTGTTAGCAATAATCGGACTGTATGCTATGACATATTTTTTTGTAAGATTGTGCCAAATAGGAAGAAGGGGCTTTCCATTAATACGCAATATTGAGTTGTACAAGCCAAGCCCTTGTAGCGTGTCATAGGAGAAGTGTAAATATCAATATTCTGATTTCTTACACCAAATGCATTAGTATGGTCGTGACCGTTAAACATTGCCTTTGTAGAGCCTAGTTCAAGCATCTTTTCAAACATATCGTCTTCACCGTACCCGCAACCAACCTGTCTGCCAAGTTCGCCGATTATACCTTCAATATATTTGAAACTTTCTGTATCTTTGTAGTCGTTTTCACGGAATTCAGTCCATGCATCGTCCATTTCAACAAGAGGGATATGGAAGAAAGCAAGAGATTTAACAACTTCTGCATCGGCATTGATTTTCTGATTTTCAGCGTTCATTCTGAGTATTTCAGATTCATACCATTCAACCTGATTAGGATGAATATTATCATATGTACCCTTGATGCTTTCAATGATGTTGTCTTTAATATAAGCCTGAGGATCAATTAAAATGATAGCCTGAGTAATAATACCTTTTGAGTTTTTAACTTCAATGGTGTGGTTTTAGTTAATTCTTCGCAGAAGCGTGAATTATTTTGGATTTGTTTGCATAGCGAATCTCTATTTCAATCGGCTTCTCGCACAGTGCGGTAATGCTCGGTTCATCATTTTCCGTTGCTCTTTCCTCACAAATGAGATCTATCGAAAGATCATTAAACGGATAATCCTTAACACCATGCTTTTCAAGCAAACGGACGTCCCACACGATTTTATCTTCTCTTACATACGGGTGAATTCCAAAAACATATTCAAACAATATGCTTATTGGAAATAGTCCTGACCATCCAACGAAATCTTTTTTTGCCGGAATACCTTTGTCAGAGCTTTCCGGCGCGTAGTTTTCATAAAGGGTTAGATCCTTTTTGAATACAGCTATTACGTTTTCAAGGCAATTTCTTGCGATATCGTACGCGAGATCGTTATATCCGTTTTTCTCCAGCCCCTTGAGTACCATATAATTTGTAGGTGCCCATACACCGCCGCGCCAATATCCTCCGTCGCTTTTATATTCAGGGTGATCTGCCGCAAGCGTGGGGATTCGGCACGGGCGCTTGAACTCCTTCTCATTGTCCAAGTGAGCTACAAATCTATCGAGTCTTTCTTTGGGTATGATGTCCGCAAGGAGTGCCCAATATGCTCCCACCGACTTTACTCTGTTGAGCTCGCCCGTTTTCCAAAGATCGTAGTAAAAAGCATCCTCATTATGCCAAAGCTTTTCGTTTATCACAAGGGTGAGACTTTGAATCTCTTTTTCTAGAACAGATAGTTGTTCACCATCTGCGCGACCGATTATATCCGCGATGCGTAAAAGTATCTTTGCGGAAAGCACCTGCTGAATACACGCATCTACCCAAACCATATGACCGTGTGAAAATGCAACATGATATCCCCTTTCGAGGCGAGGCTGGTTATCCATTCCACATCCCCACCCAGTTGACCAGTATGTGCCGTCACGCCACGTCCTATGCTCCTTGAGCCACAGATGATATGCAAGAAGCGGATCAAAAATATTTTCAAGGCGATGTATATCTCCCGTCTGACAATAATACTCCCACTCTGACCAACCGAGAATATTCGGTCCCGTTGAGGAAGGATCATTTCTTGAAAAATGCTCTCCCGGCTCATGCTCGCATAACTCACGACAGATAAAGCCGTCCTTATGCTGATGTGAATAAAAATTATCAAGCGTTTTTTGGAAGTTGAATGCGCGTGCCCCATATTTGCCAAACATAACTATGAAGGAGGAATCCCACATAAAGAGATATCCGTTAAAGGCTGTATCTATAAAGTTAGAAACAAATTTAGAGTGAGCATTTGACTGTCTAAGATTACCGAACGCTGTACGCCACGCAAAATCATAGCAAGCTATCACGTCATCATGACCATTCCAAATTGGTTCAGGAAGCAAATGTGATATTTCTTCGTATTTTGGAAGAGCCGCGTTTTCAGCAGGCGTATTCAAAAATACATTTGCATCAACAATGGGCGATTTATTGTAAGTAATATCTTGATTTATTTGAAAATTTGCCATAATCGTACCCCCTTCACGTTTACTTTAATAATTTTACCATAAACTCAATCTTTTTTCAATGAAGCAGAAGCCTTAACTTGATAATAAGGTTTCAAGTCTGTCATTTTTTTATTATTGTCTTTTAAGATTTTCTAAAAGCAGAGGGAGAAACTCCGTACCTATTACGAAACGCACGATTGAAGGTGCGTATTGTGGAGAAGCCGCACAGATACGAAATTTCGGTTATAGAATAGTTTTTATTTTTCAGCATCTGCTCCGCGTCTGTAAGCCGTAAGGAATTTATATAATCACAGAAGTTCATACACACGCGCGAACTGAATATATGCGAAATTGTACTTCTGCTTAGATGTAAATTTTTAGAAATCTGCTCTACTGTAATATTTTCTTTATAGTGCGCTTTACAATATTGTAATATTTGAAAAACAGTATCATGATTCATAGTTCTTTTTTCAATTTCGTAGAACTTAAGCAACTTGCCAAAAAGCGCTGTTAAATATGCCTCTATAATCAAACTGTATCCATCTCTCACAAATTCTTTCATAGCAGTTTCTAACAGATGTATCATATTATCGTCACCATTTTCTTCAAAATGCCATAACGCACAACTCGGTGCACCCTCACCAAAAATATTATTATAACCATGCAGAGTGGAAGGTTTTATGATAATCACAAAATATTCGCCGTCTAAGCATTCATTGTAATGATGTACCTGATTTGGGAAAACCAGAAAAAAAGAATTTTCGAGCAAAGTGTACTTTTTGCCATCGCTATACGCTGTTCCGCCACCTTTTTTAACGAAGACAAGTTCTATATCGTCGTGAATATGTGCAGGAAAATTGAGATTTTTTCTTCTTTCAAAAATTATTTGCCTTTTAACTTCCCTGAATATTTTTTTCATTTGCATCACCGTTTTTTGCACTTTTTGTCCGAAATCTGCAACTTATTTACTTGTATTATAACGCTATTTGTCTTATAATGCAACTAGAATATGTATTTTCAGGAGGAACGCTTATGAATATTATGCGAAAAAGCAATAAAATCCAAGCAGAAAAATGGGCACGATACAAGTACAATCTTACAACCAATATCGGCGAAAACGGAAAGCGTCTTACAGGCTGCAAGGAACATATCGAGCTTTCGAGAAAAGTAGCCGGCGAAGGCATGGTATTGCTTGAAAACAACGGATTGCTTCCTCTTAAAGAAAATACTGCCGTTGCTCTTTTTGGTATTGGTAGCATTGACTATGTTAAGGGCGGTGGCGGAAGCGGTAAGGTTTATAGCGAACACGTCCGCAACATTTATGAGGGTTTTATTTGTAAGAGTCCAAAATTCTCGGTTTTCGAGCCGTTAACGAAATATTATTACGATTACGCTCTTCCGCTTCTTCCTGAGTATGACGGAGATAAGCTTTTTCCCGAAATCGAAGTTCCAAACGAGCTCATAATTGAGGCGGCAGAAAATTCCGATGTTGCGATTATTACTATACACCGTTTTTCCGGCGAGGGCTGGGATCGTTCAAGCGAAAAAGGCGACTTTTATCTAACTGATACCGAGCACAAAATGGTAAACGATGTTACTGCCGCTTTTGACCACAGTGTTGTGGTTTTAGATGTTGGCGGAATGATAGATGTTTCTTGGATAAAAAACAACCCTAAAATAGATGCGGTGCTCCTTGCGTGGCAGGCAGGTATGGAAGGTGGACTTGCCATCGCTGACATTCTGTGCGGCGATGTAAATCCTTCCGGTAAACTGGTAGATACATTTGCGAAAGAATTTGCCGATTATCCTTCTGCTGATACTTTTAATGAAAGCAAAGATTATGTTGATTATTTTGAAGATATTTATGTAGGTTACCGCTATTTTGAAACCATACCGGGTGCAAGTGAAAAAGTTGTATATCCGTTTGGTTACGGCCTTTCTTATACCGAGTTTTTTATCAGCAAACCGATTGCAACCTTAAAAAACGATAAAATTACAATCAAAACCTCGGTTAAAAATATAGGTAAAGTTTCAGGCAAGGAAGTTGTTCAATGTTACTTCTCAGCCCCGCAAGGCATACTTGGCAAAAGTAAAATTTCGCTGGTAGGCTTCAAAAAGACGAAGTTGTTATCCCCTGGCGATACACAGGATATAGTAATTGAATTTAATGTGGCTGATATGTCTAGCTATGATGACCTTGGCAAACTTAAAATGTCGGCATATGTGTTAGAGCAAGGGGAATATACGTTTTATGTAGGTAACAACTGTCGGAATTTAATTGCCGCCGACTACCGTTATACAGTTGATGCAAAATTTGTTATAGCACAGCAACTAGCTCAAAAATGTGCACCTAACAAACTTGAAAAACGCCTTCTTGCAGACGGGAGTTTTGAATCTTTGCCGTCGTTTAAAATAAAAGAGTATGACATTAAACCCTTTGTAAATACTGCTACCATTCCCGAAAATGAAAAACCATTTATGCTGATAGATGTAGCAAACGGCAAAGTTACATTAGATCAGTTTTTAACCCAACTGACACAAGACGAGCTAGTAAGCCTGGTAGGTGGCACTGCTAACCGCAGCGTTGCTAATACATCAGGCTTTGGCGGAATCGATAGATTGGGAATACCCGCAATTATGACCGCCGATGGCCCTGCCGGCATCCGGATCGAACCTAAGGTTGGCATTCCGACAACTGCATGGCCATGTGCAACTCTGATTGCATGTACTTGGGATACTGATCTTGCCTTTGAGTTAGGTAAGGCCGGTGGTCTTGAGGCAAAAGAAAACGGTATTGCCATCTGGCTTACCCCTGCGCTGAATATTCACCGCAACCCGCTTTGCGGTAGGAATTTTGAATATTTCAGCGAAGACCCTGTTATATCAGGGGAATTTGCCGCTGCAAAGGTAAACGGAATGCAAAGCGTGGGTACTGCGGCAAGTGCCAAGCATTTTGCTGCAAATAACAAAGAAGTTAATCGATTTTATAGTGATAGCCGCATTTCTGAGCGTGCCCTACGCGAAATATACTTAAAAGGCTTCGAAATTTGCGTTAAAAAGTCGCAACCACTAACAATCATGACATCATATAACATTATAAATAGTCGGCGTTGTTGCGAAAGTTATGAGCAGCTACAAGGAATTTTACGCGATGAATGGGGCTTTGATGGTATGATAACTACCGATTGGGGCGTTCCTTGCGACCAAGCACATTGTGTGCTTGCAGGCAACGATATCCGCATGCCCGTCGGACTGCCTGATACCATCACCAAAGCTTTGAATGAAGGCCGTTTACAGCGAGGCCATTTGGAAATGTGCGCAAAACGGATCTTAGAAATGTTCTTAAAACTTGATTGATATTCTATACACAACAAAAGCGAGGTGAAATCACCTCGCTTTTGTTGTGTATAAAAACCGCTGAAGAATTTACAGAATGAATGTAAGAATTCTTTCGTTTTCAGCACCATTGGTACATGTTATGCCATTTTCAGCACCTCTTCTATAGGCCCTCTGAAGCACTCCTGCTCCATAGGAATTTCATCATTTAAATTATTGATAAATGAATTGAATTTATCTGCCTTGAGAGAAACAGGGAGCTGATATTTTGTAACAAGCTCAATTACCGCTTCTCTCTTATCGCGGTTAGTTCTTGCGGTAAAGCTTTCAAAAATAACTTCTGCTGAATCCTTGGGTGAAACACCGTTAAGAGTGATTTCAATTCTGTTCTCTGTCTTTTTGATTTCAGCATTTGCTTTCTTGCCGTTTACCTTTACGCTGATATCCTCAGCATCAGCCACATCCTCAAAAATGAGGGTGTAGTTTCTTTCACAGGGTATCACTGTACAATCACCCTCTGCGGCGCAGATATCGAATTTAAGGGTATTGTTCTTTTCGCTGACAGTATATCTTGTGATTGCAAAGTTCCCATTTTTGAACTCATTGCTGAAGCCGTCGTCCTCGTAAAGCTCAAAGGTGTTATTACCTCTGTAAATGCGAAGAACCATATCACTTGGATTTTCACTTGAATTATCTCTGTCATTTGCCGAGAGAGGTATAATTGCTCCTTCTTTAGCAAGAACAGGAATGCTTTCAATGCCGCGATACATTGTGATTTTCTGACCGCCGTTATAAATTGCACCTGTGTAAATATCTGTCCATCTGCCTTCAGGAAGCCATACCTCTGTTGATGCAAGATAGGTTTTTGAATTTATCTTTCGTGTTATAGGTGCAACCATAAGCTCTGAGCCGAAGAGATACTGATTTTTAACCTCATATGCCTGAGGAGCCTCAGGGTATTCATAATACATAGGCTCACAGAGTGCTATACAGTTCTTATGTGTACGGTAATTCATTGAGTAAAGATACGGGATAAAGGAGTGACGCTGACGAAGGCAATCAGTAACAATAACCTCAGCCTGAAAATTATGCTTCCAGGGTTCTTTACCCATAAATTCATTGTTTGTTGAGTGAAGCCTCATAATCGGATTAAAAAGGCCGTACTGCACCCAACGTATGTAAAGCTCATCATCCTTGCTTTTTCTCATATGCCCGCCGATGTCGTGGCTCCACCAGGTATAGCCCACATTAGTGGCAGTATTGGTAAAATAAGGCTGGAAGCGAAGACTTTTCCAAGAAACATGTGTGTCACCTGAAAAGCCGAGAGGATATCTGTGAGAGCCTACCTCAGCAAAACGGGAGAGGATAAGAGGTCTCTTTTCTCCTGTTTCGTTGGCAAGCGTATGATAATGGTTGAGTGCCCAAAGAGGGTCAAGGTTTTTCATCTTTGAGTTTTTGCCCTGTTGCCAGTCAATCCACCAGAAATCAACTCCGTCATTCTCATAGGGCTTGTGGATAAGATTAAAATAAGCATCTACAAATTTCGGGTCTGTTATGTCAAACTCTACTGTTTTTCTTGTAGCAGGGTCCACACCCATAGCCTTTGCCACGTCTTCATACATATTCTCGAAGAAACGTATGCCCTGAGCAGGATGAAGATTAACGGTTATGCGAAGATTCTTATCTTTAAGCCACTTAAGGAATTCCTTATAATCGGGGAAAAGCTCTGTATTCCAGCTGTAACCTGTCCAACCGTCGCCTTCAAAAGCAGTGCCGTCAGAATTGCCAAAACGTTTCTTTACATCTACCCAGTGCCAATCCATATCTATAGTAGCAACGGTAAGAGGAATTCCTTTATTTATGAATTTCTGCATAAGGTCTTTGTATTCCTGCTGAGTGTATGCCTTGTATCTGCTCCACCAGTTACCAAGGCAGTAACGGGGTACAAGAGGCACCTGACCGCAAAGGGAGAAGAAATCCTTAAGACAGCCTCTGTAGTCGTGGCCGTAGGCGAAATAGTATTCATCCTTGGTCACCATTCTTTCGCCGATAGTGCCGTCCTCATTGAGAATAAGGCTCTTGCTGTCATCAATGACGGAAACACCGTCCATTGACATAAGTCCGTTTCCGATTTTTGTTCTGCCGTCAACATCATCAAGAGTACGGTATGTACCCTTGAGGTTGCCACTTTTAAATTCCGAAACTTTTTTCCCACCGGCAAGAGAAATGCTTGCCATTTTTCTTTTAGCGGTATCATATTCGTAAACAGTATCAGAGGTTGAAATAATGACCGTGTCACCGTTTTCTTTTATATCAAAGTCCGGTTTATCAAAATTTCTGTTTATAACGGACTGTGTAGGTTCATCGGTAAAGCTACCGTTTTTGTTATATTCGACTCTCAGAAGTCTTGATGTAAGAACCGAAAATCTTATGTTGTTTTTAATAAAAACAAATTTTTCGTCAGTTTTACTGTCCGACTTCCATCCGAATGTTTTTAAAAAGTACTCTGTTGTGTTGTTCATGGCTTTTACCCCTTTCGTTTCAACCATTTGTTCAAAGAACTTGTAGAAGAGCTTCGTCACAGAGATTTGTTATGCACTAATTTAAATCAAAGCTTTAAATTCTTCATAAGCCTTAGGGTTAGCAAAAATTATATCATTGGGCGTTGAAAAGTTTATTTCTTCGCCTTCATAGTTTAATGCTATACCACCAGCTTCTTTTAAGATTAGTGTTCCTGCAGCAATATCCCAGGGTTGCAAACTCTTCTCAAAGTATACCTCGCATCTGCCACAAGCTATCGTACATATATCGTAAGCTGCTGAGCCACTTCTACGAATATCGCGAGAAAAATCAAAGACTTTTCTTAAGAGTGCGAAAGTTTCGTCCGTATTTTCAGGGTGATAAGGCGATGTTCCAAAAAGAGCAAGTCCCTCTGAAAGAGGGCGTTCGCTTACATTTATTCTGTCACCGTTCAGATATGCGCCCTTTCCTTTTTCGGCACTAAAAAGCTCGTTGGTATAAGGGTTATATACAACACCTGCAATAACATCGTTTTCCTTGCAAAGAGCAACTGAAATGCAGCTACAGCGATAATCCTGCATAAAATTTGTAGTGCCGTCAATGGGGTCAATTATGAAGCGTAAGCCCGTGCTCGAAAAGTTATTTTCGCTCTCCTCGCCGATAAACTCAGCATCAGGTAAAGCCTTGCCAAGCTCATTGAACAAGAAATCCTGTACGGCAACATCGTACTTTGTTACAAAGTTTTTCTTGCCTTCCTTGGCAGTTACACTGTCTTCCTGGTTATGTGCAGCAAGAATAATCTTTCCTGCTTCTTTTACTATGTCTGTTATTGCTTTGACCATAATTTATCACCCTTTATTAATTTTTGCTTTTTTATTCAGTACCGCCGAAACAAAGCAAACTACAAATGAAACAGCAGTAAATATCAAAATACAAACGAACACATCGTTCCAACCCTTTGTATCCGCAATTTTGCCCAGCATTGATGTTGCAAGAGTACTTCCTATGTAGCAGAAAGTATTGAGAAGACCTGATGAAAAACCCGAATCAATTTTATCTCTTGAATAAAGCGGTACAACAGTCGTTATAACATTATTCACCGCTGACATAAGGCAGGCAATGCCGCCAAAAAGCATAAGGGTAAGGGGTACTGATTTAAGATTAAGTGTCAGTATAATAAGCACAGTAAAAATTATTGTAATGCAAAAGAAAAATCCGTTAAGAGCGTTTTCGTCCTTCTGTTTTTTATGAAGTGCATTTACTAAAGATGTACCAAAAATTGACAGCACCGGAAGAAGTAGAGTAACAATTATAGAAAGTGATGAAGGTACACCAAATTCCTCTTTTAGAATTGAAGGTACCCAGGTAGTTATGCCATCTTTTATAAAACCGTTAGATATTGCTGATATGAGTATAACGACGATACTTACAATAAATACAGGTGTAAAAGATAAGCTGCTTTTTACTTTTCTTTCGGCAACCTCTTTTTCTGCCTTTTCTTTTTTGACGGTACTCATACCGATAAACCACAATACTGCCACAGCACCCACAAGCACTGATGCAACGTAAAATATAGTTGTCCAATCAAGTCCGAGATATGAGAAAAGAGCAGCGAGGCCGTAAGCAGTAAATGTACCTGAGGCGACAGTGGTGCTCATAACCATAACTGCTTTTGAAAGCTTACTGTCAGCAAGGTTGTCCGATAATGTTTTGATAAGGGAAGACCAGAGAATTGACTGAAATGCACCGTTCAGGAACCAAAGATATTTCATAGAATTTATTTCCTGACAAAAGGTCATAGCGAGATTGATGATACAGGAAACCGCAAGAGCTACAGTAACGGAATATTTAGTGTTATATTTTTTCGAAAGCAGACCGTTTATAAGTTGACCTGCACCGTAAGCAAAAAAGAAAAATGAACTGACAGTTCCTGCTGCCTCTTTAGTTGTGCCAATCTGAGACAGAATTTCAACTATTGAAGCGTTATAGTTAAGTCTTCCTACATAAGCAACCGTATAAGCGGCCCAGCAGAGAAAAATAAGAAAATTTGATTTTTTATTACTTAAAGAGTTCAACATCTTATTCACCTGTACCAGTAATTACCTCTTTGTCAATTTTGCCGACGAATATATTTCCCTCTGTCAACAGTTTATCCTCATTGGGATTTTCAAATATAATTCCGTAGCTTGGCGAATCGGTTTCTTTGGGAGCAAGAAACGCATTGTTTCTGACTGTGAGGTCATAAACCATAGGTCTGAAGAATATGTAGCCTCTGCTTTTACCGATTCTTCCCGAGGGTCCGTCAAAAATATTGTTTTCAATAAGAATATTGTGGTGGTCAATATCTCCGTGGTGACCAACTCCGGGGAAACCGTCACATTTGAAAATGTTGTTTTTGATTACTATATTACGGCAGACAGTATCGTCACTCTTGAAATCAATGAGAGCTCCGTCACAGTTATAAACAGGACCGTATGAACCGTGACGTGACATATCAAGCTGAATCTGTTCATTAAAAAGAATATCTGTCTTGAATGTGTATGACGGACCGTCAAAAACACAGTTTTGAATAGTTGTGTTTTCCGTTCCGTTAATTTCAATACAATGCCAATGAGCACAATGACGGAATCTGCAGTTTTCAATGGTAATATTGCTACAATGAACTGTGTTCACAAGGGTTATACTTTCTTCAAGATTTTTGTTACCGTCAAAGATACCGCCTGAAATCACAACATCGTGTGTACCTTCATAAGCTCCCCATTCAGGTTCGGAATAGGAAGCAAGAAGATATCTTGTCAGCGGTTCACTTTTGTCGCTTCTGAGAATAACTGCATTATCCGAAAACTTTAGATGCTGATACGAATAGAAAATAAGTGCAGCAGAAATAAGATATGTACCGTCGGGGAAATAAACTGTTCCGCCATCTTTCAGTTCATCAATGCACACCTGCAGAGCTTTTGTATCGTCGTGGATACCGTCTGCATATACACTCTTATTCTGTAAAACATTTATAAAATTCATATAATCACCTCAAAACAAAATTGTCATTCGTTCTGTGAAACAACAACCTCTGTAGCGTCCGAAACATCCTTCAATTCACTCGGAGCACCTTTCACTGCAGCATTTCCTGCTTCTGCCCTCTGCTTGAGAACTTCCATAATATGGGCGTGCTTTTCATCTGTGAAATCCCACATAAAAAGATACGGAAGCGTCATCAGTACATATCCGACAAGGTCCATGCCAATACCGATAAGCATACACTGAACCCTGACATCACTCATATAAAGCACATCCCAATCAGAGGTAAATCCTACACGGTAGAACATAAGAGGAATAATGAGAGAAACGAGAGTTGTGAGGGGAGTTGTAAACCAGGTGATGATTTTTTGGTATTCTTCGAGTCTTTCGCCTGAAATATACATCTGATAATCAGTGATTCTGATTTTTGTGTCCTTCTGTGCAATAGAAACTGCAGCTTCAAGGACATTAGCCAGGAACATTGCAAGATAAATTGCAACACCGCAAAGAATATGCGTGTTGCCAAGGAAAAGAATGGCAAGAATATACACGCCGTTTCTGATTGCGTAGAGGATATACTTAAAAATTATAAGCTGCTTGAACTGGAAGCGCTTTCTTATCCACGGAGCAAGAAATTCTCCCGGATTGCCTGAAATTTTATAAAGTATTTCGCAAAGCGAGAAGATAAGTCCTGTTTCACGCCAAGTATAAATGAGAAGGATTGTTTTCATATCGAGCATACCGTTGCCGAGCGAATCAAGCAAGGTAGCAATCTGGTCAATCCAAAGATATTTGTTTTTGAAGATACCCGAAACGCAGTGCCAGAATGAAAGATATTCCCTGTTTTCGATAGGAGGCATCGGAATTCTTTCCTTGATATTGCGAAGTCCTATAAACATAACTCCCGATGATGCAACAAAGAATATTGGGAGAAGGTATCTGAACATTCCAATATCCTTGATACCGTCAAGGAACATTACGCCTGCAAGAGTCGGAAGAATAATATTTACGATGTTCTGAACAAAATGACTGAGTTTGACAGGGAATGAACGTACATACAGTCTTTCTTGCGGATTGGGGCTGATATTATCTGCAACAGACTGCGTAAAGCCGACGTAATTGAATATTGTGTAAAACTGGAAAAGAAGATAAAGCGTCCACACTCTGTCCGTGAGCGGAAGCTCGTAAAGTGGAAGAACACAAATAAGCACAACAACAATGAGGCACTGAATAACATTTGCATATGCGAAAATTTTGTATCTGCCGAGTTTTTTGAGGAGTTTTTTTCTTATAAGAATATTTCTGAAACCACTCCAACCGTTTGTAAGAAAATGTGCACCAAAGATTTTGAAAATATTGAAGCTGTTTATACCTTTCCAACGGGTATCTAAGATGTTGGCAACGCCATCGGGAAGAATAAAGGAGAAATCAAATATAAGCATCAGTAAACCCAAAACAGCAAATGTCAGATATACTGCATTATATTTGCGTTCGATTTTTTTTGGAAGAAAACCTAAATTTGCATCAACACCCATGGTCAAGAGATTCCAGAAGTATGTTGTAGCAATGAAAAATACGTTTATCGCACTGAATGTAAGAAGAGGAATTTCGTAGTAATACGCAATCAGATAGCAACTCGTACCGAAGGTAAGGAAGCTCTTAAGGTAATTCAGGGTGTAATCACCGCCGACCGCGGCAAAAATTGAAAAATATTCTTTATACGGAACATGTTTCCCCTCAGCAGGAGTGTTCCAGTATTTTTTCATTTCTTGAAAAATATTCATTTTCTTTTTGCTTTCGGATTTTGCCATCAGTTTTCGCCGCCTTTCTCAAGAAGTTCGTTTATTCTTTGGTTTGCATCGTCACGAGTTTTGCCGTATTGTTCCTTCGGAGCAACATTAACAACAACCTTTTTAATGTTTTTGGGAAGCCAGCCATCACCAAAGGTTATCTGTTCTTCACTCTGTGCTCCCATATAGAATTCTTTGAGATTAGAGCAGGAATAGAACGCAAAGCTTCCGACTTCTTTAACCGAAGCAGGAATATACATAACAGGTGTCATGCCCTGACAATAGCTGAATGCATCAGAACCGATTTTCTCAAGTCCGTCAGGAAGTGTAACAAGAGAAATTTTTTCACACTTAAAGAAAGCCATATCTCCAATTTCTTTAAGTGTTGAAGGTATATTCACTTCTGTAAGTGTTTCGTTTTTATAAAACGCACACGCACCTATTCTTTCAACACCTTCGGGAATTGTATATGAAGTTTCTGCCTTTTTGATAGGATAGACAATAAGCTTTTTCATATCCTTGGTGTAAAGTACGCCGTCAACTGAAGTGAAGTGTTCATTCTCTTTATCAACCTCAATCGACTTAAGCTCTTTACAGTAGAAGAACGAGGTTTCATCTATGTACTCAACATCTTTGCCGATGTAGATGATTTCAACATATTCGTCGGTGTTCATTGTGAATTTGCCGACTGCCGAAACAGGCTTCGAGGTATCAGGATTATTGCCATTTTCATCACGAACATAGTCAATATGAACCTCTTTGGTTGAATTGTTTCCGTTAAAGCCAAAAAGCACCCAACCTTCAACGGAATATTCGCTTTCAGGTGCTGTCTGATACTCATACTCAAACGGAGCTCTTGCCATTGAAACAAATGAAATAGTAACGGATGCGATGATAAATATCACCAGTATAATTATAAAGGTTGCCTTTTGCCATGTTTTCATTATTAATCACTCCTTAAAAAGTTAGGTTAATGATGCTTCTTAATTGCATATATTTATACATTTTAAGATTAACATATTTTATTTGAAGTTACAATATAATAAATCACAGCAAATTTATGAATTATCACAAATAACAGTTATTACTGCAATATTTACGAAATTTACAAAAATAATCAAAATAACTCTCTTTATTTTTGAAATAATCACAAAAAGTTTATGTTAATCACTATTTTTGCGGATTTTTTATTGCTTTTCACACCGAATAATTATATAATCAAATTATGAATTATCACATTGTTCACCGTTATTATAAACAATTGACAGGAGTGTATTTTTTTGAATTTAAAAAGATATGAAAATGTTTGTGAATACTATTCCCACATGAACGATGAAAATCCTCTTAATATTACCGCTGTGGGAGAAAGCTTCTGGTGTGACAATTGCTTTTTTGAAAGAAACTCTTCACAAATTACTGCAATCGAGTATGTTGTCAGCGGAAACGGAGTTCTCGAAAACAATGGGAAAAAGTATCATCTTGGTCCCAAAGATGTTTTCTTATTAAGAAAAGGCACCAATCATAAGTATTACAATGCAAAAAACAGTACACTTCATAAATTTTTTATTACTATGAGCGGCGAGTTAGCCGAGATATTGCTTAAACAGTATTTACCTGGTCATGATTATGTCTTTCACAACTGTGAGTTCGAAGAACTTTTCGGGGAAATGTATGAAAAAGCTAAAAAAGTATACGGCGATGATTATTCTCTTTTTGTCGCTGAAATGACACCGGAACTTATAAAGTTGATTATTGCACTGCGTAATTATGCATCAAACGAACATAAAGACCCTGCCTATTTAATGAGAGAATATCTTGACTCACAGATAATGCAAAGTTCTTCACTTAAAAATATGTGCCAAAAATTCGGTTACTCAAAAAATCATATAATTAACAAGTTTTCCGAAAAATTTGATATTTCGCCTTATCAGTATTACACTAAGAAAAAGCTGGAAACCGTTAAAATGTATCTGCTAAATACAAACTACTCCTTATCTGAAATCGCAGAAAAAATGTCTTTTTCTAACCAACAGTATTTTTCTTCGTGGTTCAAATCCCTTTGCGGGATGTCTCCTTCAAAATTCAGGAACAATTGTTACAAGGAAAATTGTGATGATTCACAAAATGAAAACACCGCTTGACAATTTGTGAATGTCGGCGGTGTTTTTAGCTTATATTATTGTTATCTCTCTTGCGTTACCTCTGTCACCACGGTTGGTTACATACTGCATTGTCCCGCCGGGAAGTCTGCTCTCAAAGGGGAAATGCAGATGTCCCGTAAGAACAGCTTTTATCTGAGGCTCACTGGTAACATAGTCGTAAAATGCCTTTGAAGCTTCTGTCGGCTCCGCTATATCTCCCTTGACTTCGGGATGAACTTCAGAGTCGGAGGCAAGCAGACATATTTCACCGTTCCAGAATTTATAGCTTTTCTTATAAAGCTCCTTTTCGTATAAAGGGGCGTGCATAAAAAGAATAACGGGATAGCCCCTTTGAACTTCTTTTTTAAGAAAATCAAGCTGCTCATATTCAATCTGATGAAATGCATCATCAATGCCTACAAAATTCACGCCGCCGACAATATGCGAATTATAAAACATGCCGTCACAAAGCTCACCGCCCATCATTTCAAGACTATTCCTACGGTGCGCCATATCTTCTTTTGCACCGTCATAACGGCAATATTCGTGATTACCTGCGACAAAGAGAATTTTATCATTTTTCAGAAACTCCCTTGCAAATTCAATACAGGGTTTTGAAATAAAATCAATAAGGTCTCCCGAATGAACGATAATATCACACTTTTTTTCAGCATACTTCATCAGTTTCTTCAGATTGCGTACACTTCTTTTTTCATTACGTTTTTTTCCTTGCCTTATCATATTCTCAGTATCGCTTTCGCAATAAAAAGGAAGATGAGAATCTGTGATGTGCAGAATTTTCATCGGTTTTTCAAGACCTATTTGTATAGTGGTTTTCTTAATTCTAATCAAATTTTACCCCACCTTCAAGAATGTCATTGTGATATCTCAGTATTTTTATTTATACAAGCTCAGACTTGTGATGCTCTTTTGAAATTCTCGGCGCAGCACCTGTCAGGTGTGAAATATCACGGTATTCACCGTCATAATCGCTGAACAGTCCTTTTGGAATCTGTGAGGTCCAACCTTTTTCGTCAAAGTTGGGAGACTCTATACCCATAGCATAAAGAATGACGGCAGCAAGGTCGCGGATATTCATTTCTTTGATTTCACCGCTGTTTATATCTTTACCGGCTGCGGCAAAGGTGACATATTTTTCTTCATCTGTCCAACCACCGTGACTGCCCTTGCCGTCTCCGTTATTAGTGCCGCCGTGGTCGGCAATAACAATAAAAAGTGTATCTTCAAGCATTTCTGCACTTTTGACGGCAAAGTAAACATCGCCGATAAGTTTGTCAACTTCATTTATAGCTTTGATGTGATTTTCTGTTCCGTATCCGTTACTGTGCCCTGCACCGTCAACGCTGTCGAAATGAACAAAAAGAAAATCCGGCTTCTTCTGACTGATGTAGTCACAGACAAGGGGCGTCAGTTCTTTATCTCGGGCAGTTTTCTTATTTACACCAAGACCTTTTTCAACAATTCCTTTGTTAATGGGATTCCAATCACAGTAAGAGCCAAGTTCTGATTTCGGACAAGCCTTTCTTATTCGGCGGAAAACCGTAGGATGCTTTGACCATACAGGATAAGGCAAAGTTGAAACTCTTTTGTTTGTCAGCTTATGCACCTCAGGTCCCACGCCGATAAGCATTGAGCCCCAGCACTCTGCACTTATGGTAGGTTTTGAAGAAAGAGCATTGTATGTAATTGCTCCATTTTTAAATATTTCATCAAAATTTGGTGTGTCTGCATCCTTGAACCAGCTACCTGCACCGTCAACACCTATAACTACTATATGCGAATATTTTTTTTGCATTTATATTCATCTCTTTCTGCTTAAACTGAAAAGCCTCCCTGCAAAAGCAAGGAGGCTTCGCTTTTTTAGTTCCATTCCTTGTTCATTACAACAAATGTCATTCTTTCCTGGATACTTTCGCCACCGTGGTTAGTTTCGATGCCACCGTGGTCAGAAGTAATAATGATAAGCCAGTCTTCTGTTTCATAGGTTTCTCTGGCTTTTATTGCTTCGAGAGTTTCAAAAGCACAAGCATCGGAATCCTTGAAGGCCTGCTGATATTTCGGATTATTGATAGTGAAGCCTTTACCGTGTCCTGTGGAATCAGTATGCTCGTAAATTACAAAAACAAAATCAGCACAATTCTCTTTTTTTACTTCCTCAAGTACAAATTGATGAGATGCTTCGTTGTTTTTGCATTTGTTGAAGCTTACACCGAGATTGTTTTCTTCGCAATACTCTTTTTCAAGAAGATATGTAGCATTTTTTCTTGAAAAATGACCTGCCCATTTTGTTATAAAAGAAGCGCTATCTATTACTTTTTCTTCTGCAAGAGTGGTCATAAGAGTCTTAGTATCCATGCTCTTAGTAATATCATTGCCTGTAATTCCGTGCTTATCTGCCCATACTCCTGTAAGGATTGAACACCAACCGGGTGCGGTTGAGGTATCTTGAGTGTTAATTTCAGGATAGTTTACACCGCCACAGTAAAGAAGATTAATTGAAGCACCGTCCTGAAGCAGTGTATTTACAGCACTGTTTTCCTGTTGAACTTGTGTGAGCACGTCAGCGCGACAACCGTCAAAGCCGATAATAATAGCCTTCTTTTCGGTTTTACCTTCAGGTAATTCTGAACGGAAATGCTCATCAATAATTCCATAAAGGTCAGTCTGAGGATATGCTGTTTCAATAGTGTTTTCGTATCCTACAGAAGCTACATTTTGTCTGTATAATTCCTCGGTATCATTTTTATCCTTGGAATATCTATTCGTATAAAGACCTATTCCTGCACCTACAATACCGATAACAAGGGCAACCGCTATAACAGCAATTATAATTTTCTTTTTGTTTTTCATGATAATATCTCCTTTTTGTTTTACTTATATTCTTTTGCCTGAAAATTCCTAACTAATCTACATTTTCTACTATTTCAAGTTCCCTTTTTAAAACATCAGGTCTTCTTGTGGTAATATTATCAGGTCGGTAGGATATGATTTCGTGCATTTCCGTTTTTTTATCAACTGTCCATATGGACACAAGAAGGTCATTTTCCTGGAATAAGTGCACAAGTTCAAACGATGCATTATCTTTGTTAAAGTTTATACCAATCGCTCCTGCATCTTTCACCTTTTTAATAAGAGACTCAATATACTCTTCGTTCTTATTTTTCGCTTTATCAACATCAACATTAAGATAGTACACCACTTCGGGAGCATCTTTTCTTACAGTTTCAACAAATTCATCTTTTACCCCCGTAAAGAAAATGCGGTCGAGTATATCCCACTTCTTTGCAATTTTTACTATCTCTTTTAATTTTGCAACACTTTTAAGGTCAACATTCACTTTAAGACCCTCTATAGACTTGACAAGTTTTGCCGCACAAATGAAGGTAATCTCGTCACCCTTCGGCTCATCATGTGATAAAACGGGTACCCCCTCTTTTGTAAAGTTCAAATCAAACTCTACTACATCTGCATACTCTGTGCCCTTTTGTATGGACTCCAGCGTGTTATCTTCTGTACCCATACAGCCTGTATGTGCAGTAATAGTCATATACATCCTCTCGCTTTCATGCTTAACTTAAAAAACTTCTTACCATACACCTTATTAGAATACGAAACTAATATCAAAACCTAAATTAACATATATTTTTCCTCAACAATTTGTTTTAATTTTAGCCAATAGCTTCCTTTGTCCGTCTGATTGATTCGTTTTCCTCATGACGTTCTGCTCTTATTACTTCAAGTTCTCGATACATCTGCTCTTTCTTTTCACCCTCAACATCATATCGTCTCCAAGATACTACTTTGTTTAAGATTAACATTTTTTACTATGATTTTCAAGGGATTTGGTAAAATAAAACAACAAAAAAGTAAAATCCACAGATTGAAAATTTTGGCATTAGTGTGATATAATGAGCACGGCAAATAAGAATCTGAAAAAACATTATGATGTTACAGGGCGTTTTATCAAAAACTAAAATCAAAGGAAGTCGGATAAATATGAAGCTTCAAAGCAGCAACAAATTTCTTGAATCTGCATTTGAATGGGCAGTAAATAAAACCAAGGCTTTTGTTGTAACCGGTACTAAAAACGGTGATATTAACAAGGGCGAAGGTAATAAATGGTACGGTCCTGACGGCAGAACAATCAAATCTCCCACAGAGCCGTGGGCTCAGCCGCAGGACTATAAGCCTGCATTTTGGGCAGGTTACTTTGACCGTACAGCTTTCTATATCCGTGATTTTGCCCATCAAGCATCAGGTGCATACTATGTAGGTCTCGAAGAAGAAATTTTTAATATGTATTATACTTTCGTAAGTGGTGCAAGTGAAAAAACAGGATGGTTTGCACCCTGGGCATTCAATTTTGACGGCAGTGTTTACTATATGGATACACCTAATTACAAAAGGTTTGTCCGTGAGATAACGGCACAGTTTGAACTTTGCGAAAAGGCATACAGTCTTTATCTTCTTACAGGCGACAAAAGGTATGCCGAGGACAGTGTAATATTTAACTTCATTGAAAAGTCTCTGACAGTTTTCATTGATAATCTTGACGGCACAGTGCTCAAAGAAAAAAACGGCATTCCCGAAGGTAAGGGTAATATATTTGAAATATCTTCCACCTATAATGAAAGAGGCTTTAAGGCAGCTGAAGCCGGTGACTGCATTGCGGCAATGTATCAGGCAATTCTGTCTTATGCGAACATTCTTAAAATCAGAGGCAACACCGAAGAATCAGAAATTCAATTAAAACGGGCTGAGAAATTGAGAGAGTATTTCAATAAGGAATGGAGTGTTGTTAAGGGTACCGATATGTTCGCCTACGCCATTGACGACAAGGGCAAAAAACATTACAAATGGAAGAAAATGGGCAAAGAAATTCACGGTGGCGAAACGCTGAAATTCATCCTATTTAAAAAGCTTGCTTATGAGGGTGAAAGAAATGATAAGCTTCTTGACTACATTCAGGAATGCGAGCTTAACCCAAAAACAAGAGAGGATAACATCGAAAGTTTTACATACCTTCCTGACATATTTTTCCGTCACGGAAGAAGTGAAGAAGCATGGCACTGGATGAAACATATAATCTCACAAAAGGATTTGCCCCACGAACACAAATCGCAGGGCACAAACGGAGATTATCCGGAGATTTCATTCACTTTTATTTCCCATGTTATTGAGGGTATGATGGGTATTTCAGTTAATGCAGTTACAGGCGAAATATTTGTTACCCCTTGTTTGCCTAAAGAAATTGCAGACATCAGACTCTTTGATTTAAATTTTGGTGATTATTCAGCAGATGTTTTTATCGAGAACAATGAGATAACCGTGCATAGTCACGGTAAAAAGCCTTTAATATATAAATCTATTTAACGCTTAAAGCTTACTTACTTTCAGGGAGACTTTCATTCCAATTTTAAGGCGACGACCAAAATAAAAATTTCGAGTATATAGGTTATGTATGTAACAGGCAAGTACTTTCAAAGGAGAAATAGTATGATTTATAATTTTTATCACATTACCGATGTGCATTATTACAGTAAAAAGAACTTCAAATGTGATTGGTGTACCTTTCCTCAGCCAAGTACGCAGATATGTATTTTAAAAAGCGAAGAGGCATTCAAAAAGGCGCTCGAGATTGTCAGTGAAGACGAAGACACAAGCACAGTCATTATTACAGGAGACCTTACAAATTACGGTGAATCATACAGTCACGAAGAAGTAAGAGATTTGCTTAAAGATTTCGTAGAAAAAGGTGGCAATCCATTTGTTTACACCGATAATCACGACTATCCTTATTTTCCTGGTTTAGCCTTTGATAAAAATGGTAATGAAGTACAGACTGAGCACTTACCTGAAGAGGTCGTAAAAGAGATGTACAATCCTTTCGGCAGAGATAAGGCATTTGACACCTTCGACGACGGCACTACCTATATTGCAGAGATTCTGCCCGGTCTTTATCACATAGCTATGGGCTACAGTGCGGAAGATAAATATATGCACTATCCCTATTTCTCCGATGAGCTTATGGAATGGGTAAAAGTACAGGTGGAGAAAGCAAAAGAAAAAGGTGCTACGGTTATCTGCAGTACGCACCGACCTGTTGTTGCACCTTCCCCTGCTTATGAGGTCGTGGGCAAGGGACACAGCTTTCCGAATGGTGAGAAAAGCATAAAGCAACTTGCTGATATGGGTGTACGGCTCTTCTTCAGCGGTCATTCTCATATTCAGTGTATGAAGGAAATCACAAGTGACAAGGGTAATAAGATTTACAGTGTGCAGACCTCATCCCTTGCAGCCTTCCCGCCAAAAATGAGAAAGATTACCCTTGATACAGATAAAGGCACGGCAGATATCCGTACAATAGATATAGACCTTCCCGACCTCGGTATGACCTTCACCGAATATACAAAAAAAGGATTCCTCGGCATCATTGAAGAAATACCTTACAATATGGAACATGATGTTGAAGCTTTTGCAAACACACAGGGAGGTATTTCATTACCCAAGGACTTAATTTTAAAGCATCCGAAAATTGTAATGTTTCTTGGCAGAAAGCTGAACGGTCTTACTTACTGCAAGGTTGCAAAATTTTCAAGAAAATACCACGATTTGAATAAAAACGAAATAGATGCGGTTAAAGATAAAAAGTTCGTGAATCTTATTCTGGAGCTTGTAGCCAATCTTTATCGCGGTAATGCTCATTATTCACCTGAAACTGTTGAATACAAAATTACAATGGGCAGCTTTAGAAAGATCGAAAAGCTCCTTTCATTCTTACATATTGATATTCAGAAAACACTTAACGGATATACATTATCAGAGTTTGTTGAACCGCTTCTTTATAACAGTGGTCCTGATGACGATAATGCAACAGTTCAATTTAATTAAAGTAAAGTTATTTGAGTTTAAAAAGCCACTGAGCAACCTTTTCAGGTATTTCAGTGGCTTCGCTTTTTTAGAGGTGCCCAATTGTAGTGAGAGTTCCGTTTTTAAATTATCACATCAACAATAATAGGATAATGGTCTGAAGGGTACATATTCATTACAGTATTACGAATAATCCTGTAAGTTTCAACCTTTATTCCTTCTGTCACAAAAGCATAATCAATAGGTCCTGTCGAGCCTTCCTCAACTTGACCGTAATTGTGATAAGTAATACCATCATCGTTTTTTTCGGCAATAGTTTTGGCATCCTTTACCGACTTAAGCATTTCGGTATAAGTTTCACTTGTGGGCTCAGCATTGAAGTCACCGGTGCAGACAACGGAAAATCCTGCTTTCTCAAGCTCATTTATTTTATTACTAAGAACACCTGCCTGCAAAATTCTGGAGTTATCACTTATATGGTCAAGATGGGTATTTATATGAGCATATTTCACACCGGTATTTTCATCTTCAAGAGCCGCCCAAGTGGCAATTCTTGTACAGGCCGATTCCTCATATTTGGTGTATTTTTCTTCAGGCTTATCACTGAGCCATATTGTACCGCTGTCAAGAAGTGTGAATTTATCCTTAAGATAGAAAATTGCACTGTATTCACTATCCGGCTCCTTATCCCTGTGCTCACCAACACATGCATAATCCTTAAGATTTACGGACAGAATACCCATCCATTTTCCCGTAGCTTCCTGAACACCCAGTGAGTCGGGAGTATACTGTTTAACAATAGCAGTGACTATTTGTGAACGATTATTGATACTGCCTTCTTCGTCGTCACCGCAACGAAGATTGAATGACATAATTCGTGTAGCACAATCTGATTTTTCAGGAATACCATCAATAATAATCTCACCGAAATCTATATCTTTAATCATAAAAAACTCCTTTAATCTTAGATTATATGATTAATTTATTATCATCATAATCCCAGAATAATGTATAGGGCAAGGTCATAAGCAGATAACCTGCAAGGTCAAAGCCGAGACCTATAACCATGCATTTTACCCTTGCATCGTCTACTGCTGTATCAGTATGTTCACTTTTTTCAAATAACGTTGCAGTTTTTTTGTTTGCTTTAGTCAGGATATACAACTGTTCTGCCTGTAAATAATTCTACCACGGACTGACAAAGCTTCATAAATTTTTCTTGAACATCACCCTTTACGGCAAGTTCAAAAGCAATTCTTGTTGAGTATTTGTCACCGTTATCTTTAGCAGTTTTTATGTAATCATAGTCAAAAACATCATAAAGACGCTCTACTCTTGTTTCGTAAGTAGAAGTGTCGTTTTCATCAATCTCAACTACACGGTAACCGTACTGAGTTGTATAAGCCAAGCCCTTGTAACGAGTCATAGGAGAAGTATAAATGTCAATATTCTGATTTCTTACACCGAAGGCATTTGTGTGGTCGTGACCTGTAAACATTGCGAGTACATCACCGGTTTCAACCAAAGCATCAAACTGACCATCATTGTAATATCCGGGACAAGGTTTTTCATTGAGCATTCCGTAATTTACCTCTTCAGGGTCAAAGGTATAATATTCGCCCTCATTGTAAATATGTTCAACTGAATAAGGTTGTTTTGAATCAACCTTTTTAAGAACATCATAAATTTCGGGAACAATTATATGCTGAAAAACAACTGAATTGACTGTTTCGCCACCGTTTTCTTCTTTGAGCTTTGCAGAGGTTTCTTTGTACCATTCTATCTGTTCAGTGCGTACTCGGTCATAATGTCTTGGGTCATCTTCGTCATAGTCTCCTGAGTCAAACACCCAAAGATTGAACTTGACTTTGTCGCTGTCAGATGCAAGAACAGGAATATTAAATGTTGCACAGTTGTGGAAATTCTCTTCGTTATCAACAGATATTACACAAGAGAAAGTGTTGTAATATTCCATAATTTCTTCTCTTGACATTGGGCCTGCCTCTGAATCGTGATTACCGAATGTTACGGCAACGGGAATGTTTCTTGACTCAAAGATATTCATCAAAGCATTGATAAGTTCTTTTGTTTTTTCGGGGTCTTCGTTAGGATGTGTATTATCACCTGTAAGTACAACAAGGTCAGGCTTTTCAATATCACAAGCTTCAGCAATTACCCATACTGATGCATCAAAATGCTTGTCATAATTAAGATGTGTATCGGCAATATGTAATATTTTAAGTTTGCCGTTAGAATCAAATCTTATTGTTTTATCTATTTCATTCTGCGAATCTGCAGGATTATAGTTAATATTTGTATTTTCAGGGTCGATTTCAAAATAGATTATTGATGCCACAAAAAGAACAACCAAAACAGCAAAAACGATTAGAATTACTTTCTTTAACACTTTAACATCTCCTTATTCAGCAAGCTTTACTCTATAAATATTTACTTCATAAGCACGAAGCTTGTCTGCATTGTCAGAATAGTTTGAAAGCACACATTCGCCTTCGGCTTGTCTTGGTCTTTCGATAACATTTTCTGTAAGGTTCATTTCAATATAGAATTTACCTTCAGCACTTTCTCTATAAAGACAGTATGTCTCATCATTTGTTTCAATGGGCTTGAAATCACCATAAACAAGAGTTGCTTTGTTTTCCTTACGAAGTGCCATAAGCTTCTTATAATAATGAAAAGGACTTGTTTCATCCTGAAGTTGAGCTTTCACATTACATTCTTTGTAATCACCGTTTACACGAATCCAAGGTGTACCCGTTGTAAAGCCTGCATTTTTGCTGTCATCCCAACAGATAGGCGTTCTTGCGTTGTCACGACCACCAGCAAGAATTTCAGCAAAAACTTCTTCGTGTGTTCTGCCCATTTCAATGTTTTTGTTATATCTGTTTATGCCCTCAACATCACGGATTTCACTCATATCTTTGAAGTCACAGTTCATCATACCTAATTCTTGACCTTGGAAAATATAAGGTGTTCCACGACTTGTAAGAACCATTGTACCGAGAAGCTTTGAAAGTGGTTTTCTGAATTTTGGGTCAGGATTAACCTTTGACACCATTCGTGGGTTATCGTGATTTTCAATAACAAATGATGGCCATGATGAGCCACAGAGAGAAAACTGATAATTGATAAAAGCTTCTTTTAAATACTTAAGGTCGTATCTATAATCCTGATATTTAGATTTACCGGGATTTTCGATATGGTCAAAAAGGAACGCCTGACGGACCTCTTCCCGTGAATCATCAGAAATGAGTTTTACCATTTCAATACCTGTGCTGCATGGCTCTGCAACACAGAATGATTCTGGGAATTTTTTGAATGCTTTTTCGTTAAGTTCGCTCAGATACTCGTGAAGTCTGGGACCCCAAGAATAGTGTTCAGCACCACGTCCGAAAAGCTTGGCAACAGTCGGATCACCGTCAGGAAGTCCGGGAGTCTTTGAAATGAGGGTGATAACGTCCATTCTGAAACCGTCAACACCTTTTTCGAGCCACCAGGAAACCATATCATATACTTCTTTTCTAAGCTCGGGGTTATCCCAATTCAAATCTATTTGCTTTGATGAGAAAAGATGTAATGCCCATTCGTCAAGCTCGGGGTAATAGTTCCACGCAGAGCCTGAGAAAAACGATGTCCAGTTATTTGGAGGGATTCCGTCACCCTTGCCTTTACGGAAGAAATAATAATCCTTATATTTCTTGTCGCCTGCAAGAGCTTTTTTGAACCATTCGTGCTCATCAGAAGTATGATTTACAACAAGGTCCATAACCAGCTTCATATCGCGTTTATGGATTTCTTCGAGCATCTGGTCAAAATCTTCCATAGTACCGAATTCGGTCATAATTTTTTGATAGTCGCGAATATCGTAACCCATATCGTCATTAGGTGAATCGTAAATTGGGCTAAGCCAAAGCACATCAACGCCTAAATCTTTAAGATAATCGAGTTTTGAGATAATGCCCTGCAAATCACCGATACCATCACTGTTTGAATCCATAAATGAACGGGGATAAATCTGATATATAACAGCTTCCTTCCACCATTCAGGGTCTGTTTCACTTTTTGATATAATCTTTTCGGGATTTGCATTGAGAATATCAAGCAGATATTTCATCGATTCGTCTGTGACTTTATCAGTGAGAAGCTCACCTAAGGTCTTTTTGCAGAAGACCTCATCCGAGAGAATATCGACATCTAAGTTTTTACGATAAACTACCTTTTGAGCAATATCGTAACCAACAGGATTGTTAAGCACATCAGAAAGTGTGCTTTGGGGAGTAATTTTCATAAAAACAACTTTCCTTAAACAATTTCATTTTCCTTGCGACGTTCTTCACGCATTACAGCAAGTTCACGGTACATCTGTTCTTTCTTCTCACCCTCAATATCATAAGATGTTTTAAGGATAATAGCTTTGAGAACATTAGCGAGAGTATAGCCGAAGAGAAGGAATGCAAGAATCTTAAGACATGTGTCAAGATATGTAGGCTGTGCCTGCATGGTTTTAACAAGGTCGCCTTCTGCAGAAGACAGATATCCCGCCCAGGCAAGCATAAAAGGTATAGCAAGGTCTCTGAGATAAATACAAGCAGAGTTTACCCAACCGGGGATGATACCCTGAACAGCTTCCATTCTTTCACCGGTCTGCCATTCAAGATAATCAAAGAATTCAACATCAAAGTGAGATTTTGAAAGTTCCTGAATACCGATACCCATACCGAAAATGAAATAGAATACATAGAAGAATATACTATTCCAACCCTCGAAGAATCTTATACCCATCTTTGCTTCTACAAAGCAAATTCCGAAAAGGATACCAGCCGCCACAGGTGAATAGATACCACAGAATTTAAGAAGTTTTGTAGGTTCATGTTTCTTTGAAAGCTTTGTTGCAATAAGGTTACCTACAACAGTACCAACAGCTGTTGGAAGTGTGAGAAGAAGGTTTTTTGATGAACCTACTGTTATTGCAGCAAGATAGGTTGACATTTTACCAAGCATAGCAAAAGCATTTACCCATTGCATACAATGGTATGCACGGTAGTTTTTATGCTTGAAGAGAGTCAACAATGTCTTTGAAACTTTAACTTTTTGTTTCTTTGGTAACTCTATTCTTTCCTTGCAGAAAAGAGCACACATAAGATTACCAAATGCAGTAATAGCAGCAGCAACAAGAGCAAGTGTCATATACATCTTGTTTTTATCATCACTGAAAATTCCGTAAACAAAGGTTGCTATATACGCTCCACCGTAACCGATATAGTAAGATAACTGCCATATTGTTGCAACAGTTTTCTTTTCCTTTGGATTTGGTGAGATAACTTGAACAATATTCTGACCAGCATTGTTAAATGCATTGAATATGGTCTGACAGCAAGCTATACCATAACGGAAAAGAGTCATTTGTTCAACCGTCCAGCCCTTAGGAACATAGAAATATAAAGCTGTAAGGGCAAATATAGGAATAAGACAAATAATATACCAGTGACGGTATCTACCCCAACGGGTTTTCCATTTTTGAATAATTAAACCAGAAATTGCACCGATTACTATACCTAAAATTGTTGTAAGTGTGGTTTGAACAGCAAGAATGCTTGCAATTTTATCTGAGTCAACACCTACAGGGCCAAAATACAGCTCATGCAAGAATGCTGCAGCAAGAGAGCCTGTAAGAGTTGTACCAAACATACCACCAATTCGAGAAAGCATAACACAGAAATATTCGAATTTAGATATATATCTTCCTTCATTTCCTGTTAAAGCAGTCTTTGGAATTTCTGTAGCAGATGTTTTTTTGTTTTTTAACATTGTATCATCCCCATAATTTTATTTAATAAATTTTACCATTTTATAATAACAAAAACAATAGATTTATTGATAAATCTATTGTTACACCTTGATTACGGGCGTTGACAGAATACCAACCTCTTTGAGTCTGTATTCATAAGTCCAGCTTTCATTTTCCGTACGCCATGCGTTAGGACCGTGCCAGTCAAGCTGTGCATCTGCATTATGAACAGCACCGAAAGAATTAAATCTATTTGTATAAAGCTTGATATCTAATTTATGTACACCTTTGGGAAGTCCTGTAATGCGAAGAGTATTTGGTGAATAAACAATATTACCCTTATCTTCATTATCAACGAGCACCTTGACAAGTGCACCTCGGTACTGAGGTATCATAACTTCAATTTCGCCATTTGGGGCAGTTATCTCACCCATATGATATGTAATATTTCCACCATAGAATGAAAGCCCTTGACCTACAATATCACCAAACCATAATTTTTCAGGTAATTCTGTAAGCTGAATTTTTCTGCCCATAACTTTTGTGCCAAAATCACCTAAAAGGTAACACCACTCTGTATTTGTATGATTACCAAGAGGAAGCTTTATGGTAATAATGTTTTCACCTTTAATAATATCGGGAAGATTAACTGTCTTTATTGACTTGTCTACATACCAGCCTGTTACCGTATTGTCAACAAGCTTTCCGTTAAGGGTTATTTCTGCTTTTTCAGCGTCTTCAAGAGCAAGTACGGGATTTTTCACACAAGTAAGAGAATCAATAGTAAACTTAAGCGTAATAGTATGCTCAGGTGTTTCAGGTGGGATTACCCACGGTTGTGCAACAGCGCCGTTACGCTCTTTAAGCCCTGCAATTTCCCTTGCAATATTGTCGGCTCTGAGAATTTCTTCTACAGGCATAAATTTGCCATCGTTAACGCTGAACTGACACATATCAAGAAGAAGTACATTCATTTCGTCAAGTGTGTAAGGAACTTTAGATGGAACCTTTACATAATCAAGTTCTTTTTTACTTGCAATTGAAAATTCTTCATTCTTGCCATCTTCAATTTTAAGAAGCAAACTATCGTAATCAAACATTTTCTTTTTGACCACTGTTTTGCCATTCACATAATCAACATCAGCAGGGTAAATATCTCCTGTAAGTGTATCATATATAGTAATTTTCTTTTCACCATTCAGTGTAATTCTAAGATTTTTACTGCGAAAAACATCCTTGTTGTAAGGCTCAACACAATGAGATACGAAAAGCCAATTGCAATCATTATCTTCACGAATCTGATAGATAAAATCATCTGTCAGTGCACCATTATCATAACGAAGAGTTACTGTTCTGTTGCTTTCAAGAGCATTAAGAAGTCTTGCTCTATCAAATGAAATACAGGTTGATTTTTCGTAGAGTTTTCTGCCTCTATCGGACTTAACTGCGTTTTCAAAGCTTGGTGCGTTACCCATAAATATGAGCTTACCGCCTTGATTTCTGAATTCTTCAAGGCGTGAAAGAGTTGAAGAACGCAGGGTTTCGCAGTCGGGTACAACAATGGCATCATATTCCATTTTGCCCACTTTAAGAGGATTTCCGCCTTTTTCGCATAAATCCGGAAGAAGAGACTCACTAATAAAGTTAAAATCAATGCTACCTTTTAGAAGCCATTCAGTTACATCCTTGAATTTTGCATCCATAGTTTCACGGATAAGGTCGGATTTATCGTTAGGTCCCCAATGAAGCCAGTAACTCTCAACAGGATGTATAACACCGACTTTTACAACAGGCTTACCTCTTGTAAGGGCTGTATTAACTCTTGCAAAATGGTATTCAACATATGAATATTCCTTGTACCATGGTGACTGATAATGGATGGATGCAGGATAATCACGTTTTGCCTCACCTGCCATTGAAACCCAAGAAAGATGAGGAACACGAACTGTTACACCAAGAGCCGCCTGCCAGTCACCCTGAAGCTTATGACCTCTGAAATCAAAGTCCCAGCCTGTAACACCGTAAAGCTCAGAAAGAACACCTTCACAGCCAAACTGATGAGCTGCAGATTGTGTCTGCTTTGCAGTTGTGAATTCATAACGATTACAAAGCATATCAATACCCGGAATATCAAAACCCCTATATGAACGCATAGCCTCACCCAATGCACATGTCTGACTTTTAAGTGTAGGCTCTTCCATCATATGACCTGTAAGTGCAATACCATTCTTACGACACCAAGAACCCACCGTATCGGCAAAAGCACTAGAAAAACGCTCTGCAACATGGTCATGATAGTGATAACGGTGTACGCTCACATTATCTCCCTTGAAATCCCAAAACAATTCAGGAAGATAGTCCAGTATATCATCGCCATACATTTCTTTATATGTTTCAGGAAGGTCATCTGTCCAAGGAAGTGTTACATCGTCTTTATCAGTTGAATTATTAAAGGTTTGTTTGCGTGAAAACTGTGATTCATCAGTAAAAATTGCTGGAACTGTATCGCCAAAATCCCCTCCAACTGTTTCCTTGTATCGTTCATGAGTAACCTCAATGAATTTTTCGATAGCTTTTTTATTAAGAGTATCAACATAGGTCTGATTATTATATCTGCTCCACGGTGAAGAGAGTTCAATATATGCATACCATTTATCACCCGTGGCTACAGTATCTTTTTCAATACGCTTATAGGAGTCAAGAAAGCCTTCAGAGTCAAGCGTAACATCATATACAGATAAAGGCTCACCCTTTTCCTTGTCAGCATTGTTTGTAAAAACCAGATATCTTGAACGGTATTCAGGATTTTTTGTTACGAGACCACCTGCAAAACCCGATGGCCATCTGTCCTCATCATAAAGCCATGCAAGCATATTTTCACTTTTTGCTTTTTCAACACAGCATTTGACTATATCCATATATTCATCGGAAAGATATGGAGTTGCCATACCTGTTCTTACATGCATATGAAAGCCACCAAGACCCATTTCTCTAAAAATCTCTATCTGACGACAGAGCTCATCCTTTTGGAGTTTGCAGTTCCATGCCCAAAATGGTGTTCCTCTGTATTCGCTTGTAGGATTTTTGAAAAGTTCATTATCTAATTGTTTATGTACGTTCTTTTTGTAAAGCATACGAAACATCCTTTTTATTTAAGTGTAAATTCAGCATCGTTATCCGAAAAGCCTTTGTTGTTGCCAATAGTATTAAGAAGCATACTTCTTAAATCAACTTTATTGCCATCCTTACTGAGCTTTGGCTCAACTTTTTTAAGCACAAAAGAAAATCTTGAAAGAATACCTAAAAGGAAGTTATATCCCGCTGTACCTTCAATATAAGGTCCGTCACCTGTGAATATGCTTACGCCAACTTCACCAACAAAATCAGAAAACTTTTTCTTATCGAAATCTTTATCTTTTTTTATAAATAGAATACGTTTTAATGTACCAATAGTCATTTTATCGAATCGTTTTCTTCCAAAAGATTTCAAGTGCTTTACGATTCCGTCTCCACCGCTGAGAGCACCTTTAACTCTTGCAATAATTGCAGTTGAGAAATGATTATCAAAATATTCCTGAGGGGTAAGGCCATTCAAATCCCATCCGAAATCAGGGACACCAAAAGTTTTAACCTTAAGAATAGAATTTTCATCAATAGTAATTTTTCTGTATTTTGCAGGACTACCCACAAGAGCAGAGGTGCATATATCAATGAGTCTGTTTCCGCTTTCTGAATAAAACTCGTTTATGCTTTGAATATGCATATGACCTGTGAGCACAAGCTCAACTCCGTTATCGGCAAGGAATGAAGCTACTTTTTTCCAATCCTTGATTTTTGCATCGCCAACCAAATCAAAAACAGGTACGGGAGGGATAATCGGATAATGACAAGTTGCAAAAACAGAACAGTTGTCTTCCTTTGCCTTATCAAGCTGTTCTTTTGCCCAAGACAAGAGTCTGTCGTCCATTGTGCCTTTTGGTTGGTCTTTACTGTCACAATGAATTGCAAGCATTCTGACACCATCACTGATTTCTGCTACATAAGAGTGTGTGGGCTCATCAAATGCAATTGCGTCGCCATAACCAAAATCACGATACATTTCACACAAATCATTATAATCTGTACCCTCAACAGGCATACGACCATCGCCTTTTAGAACATAGGCAGAGTTGTTATAATCGTGACCAGCAGTTATAACAAAAACTTTTTTACCATTGTCTTTGAGTCTGTAAAGTTCTTTAAAAAAACCATTGTGACTTTCTTTTTCACCATTTTTTACAAGGTCACCGGGAAGAATAACAATATCAGTTTCTTTGTCTTCAATAATTTTGTCGAAAGTTGAGCTTATAATTGCACCACTTTCCTTAACAAAAAACTGTTCTGTGAGCATATTTTTTTCAAAAGCTTCTCCACCGGGTTCTAATACATTGTTCAAATAATGTGTATCGGTAACAAGATAAAAACTTACAGGCTTCATATTAATACTCCTTAAATCATTGTTTTCTTTGTTTACAGTTATCTCTTCTTAAATTAATTCTCCTATCAAGAAACAAAAATCAATATAAACACCGGCCGTCCACCCCATCATAGCAGGAGTTTTGTATTCTTTATTGTTAGAAACCTTGCCGGTTATAACATTATATTTTTCCCACAGATTTTCGGTTGTTTCAAAGACTTTTTCCACTAAACGCTTATATTTTTCTGCGATGCGAAGTGCTTCTTTACGGTAGCCGTAACGCAAAAGTCCATGCACAACAATATATTGTAAACACGCCCATCCGTTTGGATAGTCCCATTGTAAATTGTATAAACCGTCTCTTTTTTCGCAACAAGCCACACCAAATTCAAATTCTATTTTCGGTAACAATTCAACTGTGCGTTCAGCCTGCTCTTTAGTGCATACACCTGAAAACATCGGATAAAACTGTGCGGCCGATATAATATCAGCTTGCT
>JAZNZJ010000040.1:0-52346 GCA_045594885.1 Candidatus Fimenecus sp.
TGAAAGGCTTTAGCACGGCTTCTAACGTCAAGAATGGCTTTCACACCCAGATGCCACCTGCCCACATTCCGGGCTCTACAGGGTTCTTGTGGCCGCAGTAGGTGCTGATGCCCTTGCGGAAGGCTGCGCTCTCAGCAAGCTTCAGCCAGTAACCCAGCCGTCCTTTTAATCCCGGCATCTCTTTTCGGGGCAATTTGACCCACTTATACTTTCGTAAACATTTCATTGCATTTTCTCCTTTCGCGTGATATAAAAATAGCAGCTCCTGTAGTGTACAAGAGCTGCTTTATGAGGTCGCGTTTTGCATTTGGCGACGGTCGAGGATTTTATGTTTTTTGCTAACAATTTGCTAACAGGACTGTTTTGGACTATATGAAATGGCTGATATCTGCTAACACGACCTGGATTAAAAAGTTTGGAATTCGCCCCGGTTTTTGTACTATCTGATACCATTTGGAACGATTATTATTAGAAAAACGGGATAATCGTTTCTCCTAAGCGGCAGGTCGGAGGTTAGAGTCCTCTTCAGGGTGCCAAAAAGTGCCGAGAAATCAAGGTTTTTCGGCACTTTTACTTTTTATTTCTCACTCATTATCTTGAGTGAGTTTTTTATTATTAGGGAGTAAAACAGAATCAAACTTTTAACATATCCCGATTAGCAAGAAATTAGCAGAAAATCGCCTTTTTGCTAATCGTCTGCTAATCGGATTTTTAGCAAAATCCTGCTAATTCGCATAGGCGTATGTTCTATCCATCGACTTTTAGTATTCTGTGTTGACTTTAAAAAGAAACAATGGTATAACAATATTGAAATATAAATAAAAAGGAGTGGGTTACAATGTTTTGTTACAAATGTGGGTTACAAATTCCAGATGATGCACGATTCTGTTCTAAATGCGGAACTGAGCAAAAAGTGAATATATCAATTGGCGTTACAGAGAAAAGTGGTGAATATTCAAACGAAGCTTTGAAAATTTATTTTACTGATTTGTTGACACTGGAATGTATAAATAACAAATTAGAACAAAAATTATCTTTACTTGAATTTGAAATTAAAACTATGGAAGATAGTAATTTTTGTCAACACTATTGTTTATTGGAGGGCCTAAGAGGCTGGTATTTACATCTTCGCTATGACGGAGAAGAGGTTAAGTTTGCTGCATTCGACGTCGAGCGGGCAGGTGGCTTTACTCGCGGTCACCCGCGTGTTGGTAAATACGAAATAGACATTGAAGACCTTAACTGGAATCCAAACCATCGATTTCACGTGTGGTTTTCCGTTGAAAAAAACAGGGAGCTTTTTGAAACAGCTTGGCAGTCTCGTGAATATACATTGTTCGGATCAGAACGGGCTAAAACAGATAGAAAGTTGAAAGAAAAGGTACTTAATTTCCTTTCGGAATTCCAAAAAAATGCCCCCATTGAATACCAAAAGAATTCTATTGAGATAAATAAGCAAAAACAAAAACTTAACGAGATGAAAAAAGAGTTTGAACAAGCAAGAGATTTGTTGCAACGTGCTTATGATGTAAATATAGTTCCTAAACAATTCAGAAATTTATATGCAGTTTATTATTTAACTGATTTTATTAACACATCCAATGAATCGTTATCTACAGCCTTATTAAATTATAACTTGGAAATTATCAAAGAAAAACTTGATAATATTATAGAACAACAACAAGAAATAATTATTAATCAAGCTTTAACGATGGCTCAAAATGAGAAGATTATGAAACAAAATGAACAACAATTACGCCATCTTGCTAGTATTGAGCAAAACACGGATAGAGCAGCTCAATATGCTCAAATTGCTTCAAATAATGCCGAAGCGTGTGCATGGATAGGTATAGCAAATTATATAAGCAAATAATTTAGAGCATTAGTAAACCTTTATGAGAATACATTTACATATTATCTCCACCCTAAATTCGCCAGTGTTGCTAATTGTTTACTAATCGGACAAGGTAAAATACGATAAAATCAGCAATAACGGCGTAACACAAGATAAACCTTTAACCTTAAAAATCCCCTGATAGCAGGGGATTTTTAGGCATTACAAGGGACACCGTTATAGTTTTCATCGATATCTCCTAAGGATTAGATGTGGGTTCGATTCCCGCAGGGGGTGCCAAAAAACCACAGGGTGCAAGAGCACTCTGTGGTTTTATCTTTTTTCAAGGGATTGTTCAAACATCCACTTATCCCAGTCAACAGTTTTGCAGAAATGAGGCATCATGCCATGTCCGTATTCTTCCCAACGGTGATATATAACCTTATCTGAAATCTTTTTGATTTCTTTAACCAATTTATCATCATATTCAATGGGTACGACCATATCATCTGCGGCATGTACAACCATTAACGGAATGTCCTTAAATTTTGTATAATCTATTTCTTGAATATCTAAAGCACCTAACATAGGCATAGCACAAGCAAAATAGTGGGGATATTTGTATGCCATTCTCCACGTTAATCTGCCACCAAAAGAACCACCAAAAACATAAATTCTGTTTTTGTTACAGTGGTAATCATTACAAACAATTTCTGAAAGTTGTTTTACTGCTGCAAGGTAATTGTCAAATTCGCTTGCAACAAAAATTTTATTCGGAAATTGTGGTAAAATTGTTGTACAATCGTGTTTTTTTGCTTTGATTGATGGTCCGAAATTGATGAATTCGGAATATGTAGTTATACCATTTGTTCCGCAACAACCACCACCATGCAAATATATTAAAATAGGGCTGTTTTTGTTTTTGCTAGGTTTTAATCTGAATGGAAAAGCAATATTGTAGTCTTTACTGATAAACCAATAGTGTTTAAAAGGGGCAATACTAAATCTTCTTTTAATTGTTGTCTTATCAACAGAATCAAGTCGTTTCTTGGAGTTATTGTCATATCGAAGACGAGAAATGTCGTTGTGCTTAATAAGTCTTATGTATTTTTTTAAAGTAAGTTTTTGATTTCGTTTTTTTATTGCTTTTCTTGATATGCCATAGACGTTTCCTTTTTCATCAATAGCTTGTAGCAAATCAAAGTTGTCTGATTTGATTGAAATATTTTTTTCTGAGTCATCGGTAATGGACTCAATTAAAAGGTTTATTATCTTTTCGCAATCTTTCTCGTCATAATTTATAACGCAATAATGCTTTGTCTTTTTTACAGTATAATCCTTAAAAACCGATGTATCGTAACACAGGTTAACCGGTAATACAGATGTATATCTCATAAAAAGCTTCTCCTTAATTCAAAGTGAATTCACTTTTATATGCAAATTATATCAATTTGGGTTTAAGGTGTCAAATTTTACAAAAACTTTCCAATAATGTGCAAAAATCTTACTCCACAGAGTGTCAATTAGTGGTTGAAAAATATATGGAAAGTATTGTATAATATTTAAGACAAAATTTTCTGTTATATTTTACGGAGGTTATTATGAGAAACATTAAAGTGATTAATGGTGGTTGGCTTTTTACAAAAGATGCAAAATCTGCACCTGCCACACTTCCAACTGATTGGACTGCTCTTGATTTGCCTTACACTTGGAACGGCAAGGACGGTCAGGACGGTGGCAACGATTATTACAGAGGCACTTGCTATTTCGCAAAGGAAATCAAGGCTGATGATATGCCTGAGGGTGAAGTTAAATATCTTCAGTTTGACGGTGTAAATTCATCTTGCGTTGTATATTGGAACAACAAAGAAATCACAAAGCACGACGGTGGTTATTCAACATTTCGTGTTGAAATCAAAGATGTTAAAGACACAAACTTACTCGTTGTTGCAGTTGATAACTCTGCAAATGACCGAGTTTATCCACAGAATGCTGACTTTACATTCTACGGCGGTATTTACCGTGATGTAAAAATTCTCGGTGTGAATAAAAATCATTTTGACCTTGACTATTACGGCTCACCTGCAATTATGGTTACACCTGAAATTAAGGGTGCTGACGCAGAAATTGAAATCAAGACATTCTTTAAAAATGATGATTGCAAGGTTCGTTATGAGATTATCGCAGACGGTGAAGTTATCGCATCAAAAGAAGATGATGACGATGCAGAATTTGAAATCAAGAATGTTCATCTTTGGGACGGACTTCGTGACCCATATCTTTATACAGCAAAGGCAACTTTAATTTGTGACGGTGTTGAGGTTGATGAAGTTTCAACTCGTTTCGGTTGCCGTACATTCAAGATTGACCCCAATAAAGGTTTTATTCTCAATGGTCGTGAATATCCACTTCGTGGTGTTTCACGTCATCAGGACAGACCCGATGTTGGTAATGCTTTAACTCCTGAAATGCACAAGGAAGACCTTGAGCTTATTCTTGAAATGGGTGCTAACACAATCCGTCTTGCTCACTATCAGCATTCACAGGTTTTCTATGACCTTTGTGATGAGGCAGGTCTTGTGCTCTGGGCAGAAATTCCATACATTTCAAGCCATATGCCAACGGGATATGACAACACAATTTCACAGATGAAAGAGCTTGTTGTTCAAAACTACAATCACCCATCTATCGTTGTATGGGGACTTTCAAATGAAATCACAATCGCAGGGTCAAACCCAAATCTTATCAAGAATCACAAAGATTTGAACGACCTTGTTCATAAGATGGATAAAACCCGTCTTACAACTATTGCGGCAGTTTCAATGTGCTCACCCGATGATGAGTATGTACATATTTCAGACGTATTGTCATACAACCACTATTTCGGTTGGTATGGTGGTTCAACAGATATGAACGGCCCTTGGTTTGATGATTTCCACAAGAAATATCCAAACAAGCCAATCGGTATTTCTGAATATGGTTGTGAAGCACTTGACTGGCATACTTCAACTCCCACACAGGGCGACTACACAGAAGAGTATCAGGCATATTATCACGAAGAACTCATCAAACAGATTGCTGACAGACCTTATCTCTGGGCAACTCACGTTTGGAATATGTTCGATTTTGCCGCTGATGCACGTGCTGAGGGTGGCGAAAACGGTATGAACCACAAGGGTCTTGTGACATTCGACAGAAAATACAAAAAAGACTCCTTCTACGCATATCAGGCTTGGCTTTCAGATAAGCCCGTTCTTCACCTTTGCTCAAAGAGATATGTTGACAGAGTTGAAGATGTGACAAAGGTTACTGTTTACTCAAACCAGCCCGAAGTTGAACTTTTCGCAAATGGTGTAAGTGTTGGTAAGCAGACAAAGGGCAAATATCCATTCTTCTACTTTGATGTTAAGAATGAGGGTACAACTGAACTCAAAGTTGTGGCAGGTGACCTTGAGGATACTGCAACAATCAATAAGGTTGATACTCCCAATGAAGCATATGTTATGAAAGAAGAAGGTCAGGTTATCAACTGGTTTGAAATCAGCACTCCTGACGGATACCTTTCAATCAACAACACAATCGGCGACATTATGAGTACCTTCGGCGGTAAGCTTGTGATGGTAAAATTCCTTATGATGCTTAAAAATTCAATGAGTGGTGGTAAGGATGAAAACGGCGAAGAGAAAAAAGGCGGTGGCGGTGTAATCGGTGGATTTAAGATGACTCCTGCTATGCTTAAAAATATTTATGGAATGGCAAAGGGCTTTACAATTAAACGTTGCTTCTCAATGTTGGGCGGAGGATTCACAAAAGAACAAATCCTTGAACTCAATGCTAAACTCAACAAGATTAAAATGCCAAAGAAAAAATAAATATTAATCAAAAAATGAGGTTGTGCACACGGTGTACAACCTCACTTTTTATACCCTCTATATGCAAAACACCACGTGAAAATTTATAATATAATATATATTTACATTATTTGACAAATTTGATATTATTTTTACAGAGGGTAACTTCAAAAAAAGGAGTGTAGGCGAAATGAATCAATATTATGAAAAACTTATGGATTTAAAAGAGGCTGAAGAATTAAAAAATGTTATTGCAAAGTGGCAGACATTGTCTGAAAATATCAAGCAGTACCCAACTGATGCACCGATTATTCTTCCCGATATGTTATGGATTGCAAAATCAGGTGTGGGAAAAACACATCTTTTAAGGTTGATTTCTGAATATCTTGCAGCACAAGGAAATCTTATGTCTTTTTATGGTGATGTGAAATTCTTTGAATTCATATTGAATTACTGCAGTCCCGATGTGCATTTTACTGAGCTTGAAAGACTTATTGAGGAAGTTAAGTATGCGGCAGGCTTTCGCAGTGAATTCAAAGGAATTATGAGAATTGATATTGATGAATGGCTCACTCATTATGAAGAAAAGCATTTCATAAGTTTTATGGAATATCTTTCATCAAATCGTGATAAATGGATGATTATTTTGTCGGTTTCATCTGACGATACTGATAAAATCTGTAATCTCGAAAGTTTTCTTTCAATGTATTTGAGAATAGAAAAAATCACTCTAAGTTTGCCTAAAACTGAGCATTTGTTTGACTACATTAAAAGAAATCTTGGAGCATATGAAATTTCTCTTACTGAAGATGCGGTTGAACTTCTTCACAGAACAATTGAAGAATTAAGAAAAAACAAATATTTTGACGGCTTTAAATCAATCAAGCTTATGTGTCAGGATATTGTTTATGAAACCTATTCAAAAAAGTACGTTGAAGACAAAGTTCTTTCGGCAGATGATTTGAAAGATTTCTCAGCGGACAGTGAATATGTTAAAAAGACTCTCAAAAAGATTCAAAAAGTGAACGAAATTGGCTTCAGATTAAAGAAGGAGGAAACAAAATGAGTTCTGAAAATTATAAATACGGAAGATATGTTCCCAGCAATCAGGAATCTCGATGGGCAACAATTGAAGAAATTCAGAATTCCGGCACATATGTAAATCTTTCTGAAAACGAATATCCTGTGGGGGGAATTCCTCTTCTCTCTAACGGTAAGGAAGCATATGTTGACGGTGAAGATACTCATACATTGATTTTTGGTGCAACCGGCTCAAAGAAAACCCGTCTTTTCTGTATGCCAATGGTTAATATGTTTGCAAAAGCGGGTGAATCCTTTGTTGTTACTGACCCAAAGGGCGAGATTTATGCAAAAACTTCGGGGCTGGTAAAAGCGAATGGCTATAAAACGGTTGTTCTTAATTTCCGTGACATCGGTTTTGGCGATATGTGGAATCCTTTGGCATATCCTTATGAATTATATCACTCTAAAAACCGTGAAAACGGTGTTGCTATGATTAATGACTTTGTTTCAACAATTGCCGCACCGCAGTTTGAAAACACAAAAGACGTTTTTTGGCCACAAATGGCTTCCTCTTTCGCACTTGCTTGTCTTATGATTTTGATGGAAAGTGCAGATAAATCAGAGGTTAATCTTGCAAGTCTTGGCAGGCTTTGTTCATTTGATTGTGAAAAAGACCTCAGAACTCTAGCAGAAAAGATGGACCAACAGTCGATTGCAAGTATAAATCTTAATAGCGTTTTGTCTGCTGCAGAAGCAACCCGTCGCAGTATTTATGTTTCCCTTTACGGTATGGTGGGAATATTCAATACACAGAAAAATCTTACGAGAATGTTGTCAGGCAACTCCATAGACATTAAAAATATAGGACGAGAAAAAACGGCAGTTTATCTTATTATTCCCGACGAAAAAACCACCTGCCATTTTCTTGTGACCACATTTATAAAGCAGGCTTACGAAATACTTATTGCTGAAGCACAAAAGGAAAAAGATTTTAAACTGCCCGTGCGTGTAAATTTTGTTCTTGATGAATTCTGTAACATTCCCAAAGTGCCCGATATGCCGGCGATGATTTCTGCTGCAAGAAGCAGAAATATGAGATATTTTCTTATTGCACAAAGCTTGCATCAGTTAAAAGGTAAATATGGTGAAGATGCAGATACAATTAAGGGAAACTGTGACAACTGGGTATTTCTCACATCAAAAGAACTCAGTCTTCTTAATGAAATAAGTGACCTTTGCGGTAGTATATATACTGCGGACAAGCGTCAAAGAAAACTTATTTCGGTTTCAGAATTGCAAAGACTTGATAAAAAGAAGGGCGAGGCACTTATTATGCATGCTCGTCAATATCCAATTATTACTGAAATTGCAGATATTGATATGTATAGTGATTTCAAAGGGTATGAAACAGTGCCATTGAAAGAATTTGAACTTCCAAGTGCACCAATGTTTTCTGTTAGAAAATTGCTTGAAGACATTGATTATAAAAGAAAATCAGCCCCATTTTCTAAACCAATAATAGTAGAAGATGTTGAGTTTAAGAAAGAGGAAAATTATGATATTATTGTTGACGAAATAATTGATGATGTTTTCGCCGAAGTATTCAAAAAGAAAAACAACAAGAAAAAGCAAGGAGATAATTAATATGATAGTAACACCATCATTTTATGAAAAAGAGGGAAACACAGAAAAGGGTTATGATTTGTTTTCAAGATTATTGAAAGACAGAATTATTCTTTTGTTCAATGAGGTGAATGATGACCTTGCTTGTACAATAATTGCACAGATGCTTTATCTTGAATCAATCGACCCTGAAAAAGATATTTGTCTTTACATAAACTCTCCGGGCGGTTCTGTTTCAGCGGGCTTTGGAATTTACGACACAATGCGTAAAATCAAATGTGATGTTTCTACAATCTGTGTGGGTCAGGCGGCAAGTATGGGTGCATTTTTGTTGGCAGCAGGCACAAAGGGCAAAAGATATGCTCTTGAAAATAGTCAGATTATGATTCATCAGGTGCTTGGCGGTACTCAGGGTCAGGCGACAGATATTGCAATTGAGGCTATGCACATTCAGTCTGTTAAACAAAGACTTAATAAAATTCTTTCAGCAAACACAGGTCATAGTGTGGAAGAGGTCGAACGTGACACGGAACGCAATAACTGGATGTTTGCAGAAGAGGCATTAGAATATGGACTCATTGACCATATTGTGACTGATTAGTTTGATTTGTCTATCTTAAAAAAAGAGTGGTGAACCCAAAATGGAATATCCTGTATTGATTAGAGTAAAGGATAAGTCAATAAAAGTAATTAAAGAAACTCCCTTTTACGTGGGATTTAATCCGGCTTGCGATATGTGTGTCAGTAATAATGCGTTGAACGATGTACATTTCAGTATAGCTTCGCATAATGGAAAATATGTTGTTTTCGACCATTCTATACATAATTATACTTCGGTTGATGATGATTTTATTATAAGTAGTGAAGAAATTGAATTGAAAGAAAAATCTATAATACGAGCAGCTAATGAACTTTTTATCTTCGTTAAAGGTGATTGCGATTTCATCCCTGAAAACAAAAGAGACGAAAGAAGAAAAATGATAGGGTCAGCAAGTATAAGAGCAAGGCGAAGAAGAAAAGTTCAAGAGATTGCTGAAAATTTTAAATTTGCAACAGCAGAAAATGCGTTCATATCGTTTATGAAAGATAGCTGTGTTGATGATGTTGTAGTGTTTGCTTATGAGATGCCAAATCAAAGCTGTGATAGTAAAAATATCGTAGTTTGTGTTTCTACCAAAGAGCAGAAGGGAAAAATAAAACATTTACGTGATGTTTACGGAAAAACTGACAAAATTTCAAATGCAGAGCGGACATTACTGAAAATGAGCGATGACTGTGAAATAGAAGTTTTGGACAACTTTGGTAATGAAATAGCTAATGAATCTTTTTGCTGGGCCGGTATGATATTTTTCAAAGATTTTGAAGTTTCAACATCGACACAGACTGTTACTGTAAATTTAAAAAGATGCGGAAAACTTACAGGAACTGTGAAACTTGAACTGTAAAAAAATTATCCCCCGTATGTTGAGGGATAGTAAAACATGTATAATTAATTCATAAAATAAATGTTTGAGAAAGGTATGAAATCAAATGAAAAAAATTATAATTATAGTCGCTTGTGTTCTTGTGGTTTCTACTGCAGCTGCACTTGTGATACCCTCAATTATTGACTCTCCTGTGGGAACAATTGAACGCTTTGAAGAATGCTACAACAACTTAGATTTTGAAGGTATGATGAGTTGTTTTGACCCTGCAATTCAGAGTCTTTATGCGGGTGCAAACGCATTTCTTGGGGAACTCACTGGTGGACTTGATATGAATAATCTGCCCGGTTTTGCACTTTTGCTCTCTGAGTTTACTGATGAAGAAATGCCCGACCCTCCCAAAATAAAAATTGAGGTAACTGATTGGGAAAAAACATCTGATGAAACAGCGGTTGTTTATTGTGTTGTCACAACAACAATGTATGGCGAATCAGATTCTGATGAAGGTGAAATCCCGATGGAGAAATATGATGGCGAATGGTACATTTCAGGTGATGAATTTTTAGATTCACTTTTTTAAACTAATAATAAAAAATAATGGATGGTCGTTGTGGCCATCCATTATTTCATTTTGAGTGTTTTTAGATATTCTTTTTGTTCGTTTGTTATTCGGTAACTTTCAACGGCTTTTTGAATTGCTTTGTTGTGCACCCACTTGTTAAATTTTTGTTTTTCTATGTATGGAATAACCATATCCCAACGACTTGCAAGTGCTGTTGCGAGATACCAGGCAATAGCCATATTTACATAATATTCATCGGATTTAATGCTTGAAATCAGTTGTAGATGTTTTTTATCTAAATGCTCATTCATAAAGAACTTCATTAAGGTGACAATTGCAAATCTTACTGTATAAATATGCTCTGATTTTGCCCAATCTATAATTTTTTCATATAGCAAGGGTAGGTTTTTTTCCAATATTTTCGGTGTCATCATATCGCAAGTTGCCCAATTATCAACGTTTAGAAGAAAATTATCTAAAGCGTTAATGCAATCGTCAAAATCCTTGATTTGTTCAATTAAAAATGCGTGCAGATTATCTTCTTCATAATATTTGTGAGGCAGTATTTTCATAAAATCCTTCGCATTTTCGCTTTTACCAAGCTCCTTTGCAAATTTGCGGAGGATGGGCACTCTAACGCCGATAATTTTTTCTTTCGGCACAGTGGGCATAAGCTTTGAATGAAAGTCACGATATGACAAATCCTGTAACTCAAAAAGTCGGGATTGAATTTGCTTTTCTATTGAATGCATATTTTAATAAAGCACCTTCGAGAGAATAAAGCAGGTCCACAATGCAATTACAAAAAGACCTTCAGCGGGAATTGCAAGTTTTGTGTATGGACATTTCCAACCCTTGTCAACGCAAAGAAAAATAGTTCTTGTGACGAAAACTGTGGTTGAGAAGAAAAGTCCGCCCACAAGTGAATAAACCGGAGTGCCCAATGCAATTGTAAGGTAAAGCAAAAATGCACCCAATGCAAATGAGATTCCGCCATAGTAAACACGGATTTCGGTTTTACCCGCATTATCAATGGGTTTAACTGCAAAGGCCTCTGCATTTTTAATGGGGCTGATTATAAAGACAATCGCCATTCCGAAAAAATACCCTACAAGACCTATTACCGCAATGCTTGCGGGAATGTTTGAGAAAAATAATTCTTTCATAAAAACTCTCCTTTTTCATATTACCAAAATTTTAGCACAACAAGAGAAAAAATGCAACGAGATGTGAAAGCTATTTCTATTGATTTTACTGGACAAATGTGGTAAACTAAATTTATATAATGTTAGGGGGATTTATTTATGTATAAACTCTATGTTGAATTAACACAGAATGGGGCGGCTGCAAGTTATACAAGTTATGATAACGACAGTTTCTCTTTTGAACTTAAAGAGAAAAAAGGTAGCATCAAAGGTATCTTTACTGCAAAGAAAGATATGATGATGAAGAGCCTTGCAATCACAACTGAAAAAGATTTTGATGATGACGATTTGTTCTATGCAAACGGCTATCAGGCATGGACAACATCACGAGAATTTTCAAAGGAAGATAAATTTGACGGCCTTTTTGAGCCTGCAAAAATTACAAAGTTTACTGCTCATTTTGCAGGACTTTCAGGTGACTATCACTTCGCAACAAGTTATGGTGAAAAAGGCAAATTCCACGGCTATACATATTGCTATTTCCGTGAAAAAGGTGAAAGAGAAATCACTCTTTACGGTTCAAGAAGTGAGCGTAAGGGCTTTACAGTTTTTGAAGTTGATATGGGTGATGACGAATTCACAATCAGAAAAGACGTTGAGGGATTAAAGCTTAAAGCAGGTCAGGAATATGAAATGTTCGATATTGCAATTATCGAAGGCGATATGGACAAGGTAATGGACGAATATTTCTTTGACTTTGTAGGCTGTAAGAAGCCTTCAATTAAGCATCTTTCGGGTTATACATCATGGTATAACTATTTCCAGAATATTGATGAGAAAATTATTCTTCGTGACCTTGACGGACTTGACCGTGCAAGTGAAGAAGTAAGCATTTTTCAGGTTGATGACGGTTATCAGCACGCAGTTGGTGACTGGCTCATTACTGACCACAAAAAATTCCCTAACGGAATGAAATATATTGCAGATAAAATTCACGAAAAAGGCTACAAGGCAGGTATTTGGCTTGCTCCTTTCAGTGCACAGTGTAATTCAATTCTTGCAAAGAAACACCCTGAATGGTTACTTCGTCATAACAGAAACGGCAAAAAGATGCTCGGTTGTCAGGGCTGGGGCGGTGCATATACTCTTGACATTTATCACCCCGAGGTTCGTGCATATATCAAAAAGGTGTTCGACACAGTGCTTAACGTATGGGGCTTCGATATGGTAAAGCTTGACTTCCTTTACAGTCAGTGTATTGAGCCAAGAAACGGCAAAACACGTGGTGAAATTATGTGTGACGGTGTTGATTTACTTCGTGAGGCTTGTGGCGATAAGTGGATTTTAGGTTGCGGTGTGCCACTTGGTGCTTGTATGGGTATTTTTGATGCTTGTCGTATCTCTTGTGACGTAAATAAGAACTGGAGATTTGAACTTAAAAAGAGTCTTAATATTAACTCAATCGTAACAGGTATCAGATTTAATGCTGAAATTCCATCTTCACAGAATGCTATTACTAACACAATCTTCCGTAATCACCTTGACGGCAGAGCATTCTGTAATGACCCCGACGTATTCTTCCTTCGTGACATCAATATCGGTTACAATATGGACCAGAAACTTCTTCACGGTAAAGTTAACACAGTTTGTGGAAATGTACTCTTTGTTTCTGACAATGCGGGCGATTTTGACGATGAGAGAATTGAATACTTGAAGGAATTCTTTAGAGATAAAGATTATAAGGTTAAAATGGCTGAATTTGAGAGTGATGATGTTATCCGCCTTGAATTTACAGAAAACGGTGTTGATAAGACATTGAGATTTAGCCTTGAAACCGGCGAAAGCAATGTTTATGAGGTTTTATAAGCAACCACTGATTAAAATTTTATGTATATGCCTTGTCGGATAATTTCCCGCCATTTCGCCCCAAAATCCTCGTTAATACACAAAGTATTGCCTGCGGTTTTGAAACAAAATGGCAAAAAATTCTCTCGACAATTCATACACAACAATTTTATCAGCAGTCGCAAAATGTTCTAATTAAGTGTGTGGTGTAAATATGAAACTTGCAGTTATCGGCGGTGGCGGAGTCCGTTCAATGTTTTTAGCAAAAAGTATTGCGGACAGAGCCGAAAAGATGGGCATTACAAAACTTGTCTTTATGGATAACAATGAAAAGAAACTGAATATTTACGGCAAGATGGCGAGAGAGGTTTCTCGCCGTCTTTGTCCGTTTATGGAGTTTGTATTGACCACAGACCCCATTGAAGCGATTAAAGATGCAGATTATGTAATTACAACAATTCGTGCGGGCGGTGACCGAATGCGTTGCCGTGATGAGAGAATTGCACTTGACCTCGGAATACTCGGTCAGGAAACAACGGGTGCAGCGGGTTTTTCATTCGCAATGAGAAGCATTCCTGCCCTTAAGGAATACTGTGAATTGGTTAAACAATATGCAAAGCCCGATGCTATGGTGTTCAATTTCACAAATCCCGCAGGAGTGGTGTCGCAGACTTTACGTGATATGGGTTATGATTTTACCTATGGTATCTGCGATGCTCCAAGCGGAATGTTACGCAGATTTGAGGAGTTATACGGCTATCCCGAAAATTATCTTGACGCACTTTGTTACGGGCTTAATCACTTGTCGTTTTTTAAATACATTAAGGCTGACGGCACTGATATAACAAGTAAAATTGTGAGTGATGACAGGGCTTATGAAAATACGGATTTGCGTTATTTTGATAAAGATTTCTTAATTCGTAAGCAATATGTGCCCAATGAATATATGTATTATTTCTACAATCGGGAAAAGGCGGTTGAGAATATTCTCAATGCAGAGCGTACCCGTGGCGAGCAGATTGCAGAGATTAACGAGCAAATGACCGAAGCGCTTTCAAATATTGACATTGAAAATGACTTTGAAAAAGCACTTGAGATTTTTGACTATTACTACGGTCTTCGTGAGAATTCATATATGGCAAGTGAAACGGGCGAAAAACGAAAATCCACATGGCATTTTGATATGTACGCACCCGATGACGGCGGTTATGCAGGAGTGGCATTGGGCATAATTGATGCTAAAAACGGCAATAGCGAAAAGAAAATTATTGCTTGTGTGCCTAACACCTGCAAGTCGATGGATTTTCTAGAAGAAACTGATACGGTAGAGATTTCTTGCGAAATTATTGACGGCAAAGTGATACCGATAAAAATCGGCGAAGTGCCGTTTGAAAATCAAGAGATTATTACAAGGGTAAAGGCTTATGAGCGACTTGCTTCAAAGGCTATTATAAATTGTGACCGTGCGAGTGCAATTGATTGTTTATATTTGCACCCATTGGTTGCGTCCTATTCATTGGCAGAAAAATTGGTTGACCAATACATTGAACTCAATAAAAATTATACGGGAGAATGGAAATGAGCTTTGTTGCGGCTTTCGGAAAACTGAATGTTGATTTGCTTTATGCGGGTATGCCGAGAATTCCCAATGAGGGCGAAGAAATTTACTGCAAGGATTTCAAGGTGTGCCTTGGCGGAGGTCTGCCCGCAACAATGATTAACTGTTCACGTTTGGGTGTATCCTCTAAAATCGGTACATTTTTGGGTGACGATATGTTCTCAAACTTTGCAAAAGGTGAATTGGACAAAAGCGGTACAAAATATGAAGCATTTAAAAGTGAGAACTTTCCGCTGAATGTGACATCGGCAATTATAACCGACCGTGACCGCACCTTTGTGTCATATGGCGGAACGGAAGAATATACCGACGAAATGCTTGAAAAAATATACAAATCTCTCAAGGGTGCAAAAATTGTTGCAATACAAGAGAACATTTTGCCCGTTTATAAAAAACTCAAAAAAGACGGCACAATTTTAGTGCTTGATACAGGCTACAGCGATGATATGTCAATTGAAAAATATAAGGATTTGATTGAAATTGCCGATTATTATACCCCGAGCATTGATGAAACCGAAAAACTGACAGGTACTCGTGATTACAAAGAGGCACTTAAAATTTTGGGCGAATATTTCGAGAAACCCATTGTAAAGCTGGGTAAATATGGTTGTGCGGGGTATGACGGTGAAATCTTTAAGATAGATAACATTGATGAATTCAAGTGTATTGATGCAACGGGTGCGGGTGATGCATTTCTTGCGGGATTTATCTATGGTTTATATAATGATTTTGATTTCAGAAAATGCATTTTAGCGGGTAATATTACGGGTGGAAAGTGTGTTACAGGAATAGGTTGTTTGACAGAATACATAAATGATAAAGAGATAAAAGAATATCTTGAAAAATGCAACTATTTAATTAAATAATTGCTAAAATAAACAACAAAACTTTGTAGGGGCGGGTCTCTGTGCCCGCCCGAGAGGTGTTTAATATGTTTGAAAAGTTTAAATTAGAAAGAAAAATCAAAAAAGCAGTAAATAAAACTGTAAAAGAATTTGAAAATAGCATTCCCAAAATTTCTCAACATTTCTTTTATGGTGCGGTGGAGTATTCGCCAAACAATTTGGTTATCTGGTATTTGTTCAAAACTAATGCAGAGTTAGAATTGGCTAAAGAAAATGGGTTATATGAAAATTTGATTTCTCGAACAACACAAAATCTTTTAGATGAGGGTTATCCGAAAGAAGCCTTTGAAAAAACAAAAGTGCAAGGTGTTGAAAAAATAACTTTTGCAAACGGCACGCAAGAACAAATTGATAATTTTATGGAAAATTTATTAAACAGACAAGTGAAGATAAGTTTTACAACTGAGCAAGATATTGATGAAAAGGCGAACGGTGATTATCATTTGTATTTTCAATAACTCTCGACGGGCGGGCACAGAGACGCCTCTACAAAAAACACTCCGTTAAAAAAGACTAATCAGGTGATAAAATGAACAACAAACTTGATATATCACAACAAATGGCGACAACATCTGTGTGGAAACTTATGATGAAGCTGAGTATTCCTGCAATTCTTGCACAGATTGTAAATCTTCTTTACAATGTGGTTGACCGAATTTATATAGGTCATATGGATAATGTTGGTACGGTGGCACTTACGGGTGTAGGACTTTGTGTGCCCGTAATCACACTTATTTCTGCATTCACAATGCTTGTGGCTCAAGGTGGTGCACCACGTGCGGCTATTGAAATGGGCAAGGGCGATATTAAAAAGGCAGAGAAAATTCTCGGCAATTGCTTTGTGTTGCTTGTAATGTTTGCAATAATATTAACTGCATTGTTTATGATTTTCGGCGAGAAGCTTTTAATGCTTTTTGGTGCGAGTGAAGAAACAATTATATATGCTCTTCCATATATGAAAATTTATTCTGCGGGTTCAATTTTTGTTATGATTAGCCTTGGTCTTAATATGTTTATTACCACGCAGGGCTTTACAAAAATAAGTATGGCAACAGTGCTTATAGGTGCAATCTGTAATATTATTCTTGACCCCATATTTATTTTCGGTTTCAATATGGGTGTTGCAGGTGCAGCGATTGCTACAATTATTTCTCAAGCCGTTTCAGCGGTCTGGGTACTTAGTTTTCTTTTGGGCAAACAGACAAAGCTTAAAATCAAAAAAGATAATCTTTTGCTCTCGGCTAAAATTCTTTTACCCGTATTCGCTTTAGGTATTTCACCATTTATTATGAATGCCACAGAAGCGGTTATAAACATTTCGTTCAATTCATCTTTACAGAAATACGGCGGTGATATTGCGGTTGGTGCTATGACAATCTGCACAACGGTATTCCAGATGGCTTGGGTGCCGGCTCAGGGAATTGGTCAGGGCGCACAGCCAATAATCAGTTATAATTATGGTGCAAGAAATGCCGACAGAGTAAAACAAGCATTCAAGGCATTTCTTATTATCTGTTTCACCTATGTTTTCGTATTTGGTGCACTTATTGAATTATTCCCACAATTCTTTATAAACATTTTCAACGATAATCCCGCTCTTGTTGACACGGCAACGTGGAGTATAAGGCTTTATGGTTGTGCTATGACCTTCTTTGGAATTCAAATGGCAATTCAGCAGACCTTTATAGCACTCGGCAAGGCAAAGGCATCATTGTTTATTGCTTGTTTAAGAAAAGTTATTTTACTTGTTCCGCTGATTTATATTTTGCCGAATTTCTTTGAAGATAAAGTTTTTGCGGTGTTCCTTGCAGAGCCTGTTTCTGACGCAATTTCAATTATTACCGCATCAATTGTGTTCTTCTTTGTATTCAGAAAAGAAATGAAACTTATCAAAGAAAAAACTAATTAAAATATATAACTTTACGGGCGGGCACGGAGACCCGCCCCTACAAAGTGATGTGAACAAATTAAAAAACTCTGTACATTTTTGGTTTATTATGTTAAAATGCATTATATAATTAAAAATGAATTTTCAGTTTTTATAAAGGGGAAAAGAAAATGGAAAAAGAAATTTATTCTCTTGCCTTTGATATTGGTACAACCGGTGTTAAAACCTGCCTTTTCAAAATAGGCAAATCAATTGAACTTATAGAGGCGGCAAATGAAGGTTATAATCTTTATATTATGCCAAATGGCGGTGCAGAGCAGGACCCTGATGAATGGTGGGCAGCTATGTGCTCAACCTCGAAAAAGGTAATTGAAAATTCAAAGGTTGACCCTAAAGATATTTATGGTATTTCTTTCTGTTCACAGATGCAGGGCTTGGTGCTTGTTGATAAAGACGGTAATTATGTGCGTCGTGCGTTTAGTTATATGGACCAACGTGCTACAGAAGAAATCAAAAAGGGTATTGCTTATGGTCCACAGATTGCAGGTGCTAATATTGCAAAATTGTTGCCGTCACTTATGATTACCGGTGCGGTTGCTGCAAGTGTTAAAGACCCTGTTTGGAAATATAAATGGACAGAGGCTCATGAGCCTGAAAATTTCAAGAGAGTACATAAATGGCTTGATGTTAAAGAATATCTCATTTGTCGTATGACCGGCGAATTTGTAATGACAAAGGACTCTGCTTTCGGTGCGTTGCTTTATGACATAAACAAAAAGTGCTGGAGCCCAAAAATCTGTAGTCTGCTCGGTGTTAATATGGACCACCTTGCACGTATTGCTGATTGTACAGAAAAAATCGGTGAACTTCGTGAGAAGCAGGCAGAGGAATTAGGACTTGTTCCCGGTATCGCAGTTTTTGGTGGCGGTGGTGACGCAACTCTCATCGGTGTTGGTGCAGGTGCTACTGAACTTGGCGACACTCACGTTTATCAGGGTACATCGGGTTGGGTTTCAACTGTTACAGACAAGAGTGTTGTTGACGCAAGTGCTATGATGGCTGCGGTTGTTGGTGCAGCTGACGGCATTTATAACTATTTTGGTGAGCTTGAAACTGCAGGTAAATGCGTTGAGTGGGTAAAAGACCATTTAGCTCTCGATGAAATTGATATTTACCTTGACAAACAGCCTGCACTTAAACGTCAAAAGGCTGACCGTGAGGTTGTTTATAAAGGTCTTTATGACTATATGATGGAAGTTATCGATTCAATCCCCGCAGGCAGTGGCGGTGTAATCTTCACACCTTGGCTTCACGGTAATCGTTGCCCATTTGAAGACCCCAATGCACGTGGTATGTTCTTCAACATTAGTCTTGAAACAGGCAAGACAGAAATGCTCAGAGCCGTTGTTGAGGGTGTTTGTTTCCATCTTCGTTGGTTCCTTGAAACTGAAGAAAAGAAAGTTAAAACTTCAAAGACAATTCGTTTTGTTGGTGGCGGTGCACTTTCTGATGTTACAAGCCAAATTCTTGCCGATGTTACAGGCAGAGTAGTTGAAACTGTTGACAGCCCACAAAATGTTGGCTCAGTTGGTGCGGCGGTTCTCGTTGCCATTGATGCAGGTATAATTGAAAAAGTGCAGGACGCTAAAAAGCTTATCCCTGCAAAGAAAACATTTACACCTGATTTGAAGAATAAGTCAGTTTATGACAGAAACTTTGAAGTGTTTAAGAAACTTTATAAATCAAATAAAGATAATTTTGCAGAGTTAAACAAGGCTAATTAGTTTCTTTTTCCGCAATACTTCGTCACGTGCGACTCGCAGTATATCTAATACAGCTTCGTCTTCGTGACATTGTCTTGCGAAAAAATCCAAATCACAAAATAAAAATGTAGGGACGCTGATTGTAGCGTCCCGCTTTTTTGCATAATTTTGTTATTGCATTACATAATTAAAAAATGTATAATATAATAAATATGCAGAAATGAGGTGTTGTTATGGATAAAAAAGAGTTTCTTGCTAATCAATTTCAGAGAATAGATGATTCTGAGCCTGTTATTGAAGAAGTAAGTGAAAAGAATGACAAGGAAACAAAAAAAGAAAAAACACCTAAAGAGAAAAAAGTAAAAGAAAAAAAGGCTAAAGAACCAAAACAACCAAAAGAGAAAAAGGCGAAAGAGCCTAAACCACCTAAAGAAAAAAAGGTGAAAGAGCCTAAACCGCCTAAAGAGAAGAAAATAAAAGAGCCCAAGCCACCAAAAGAAAAGAAAAGTCTTTTCGGCAACAAAAAAGAGGCTGAAACTGAAATCATAAATGAGGTTGTAATTCCTGAAATTACTGAAAAAGTTGAACATGCAGAAGAGCCTGAAGTAGTTAGAATGGTGACAGATGAGGGCAGAGTTGAAGAAGAAATTGTCCTTCCTGCAATAAGTTCAGTTAAAAAGGTTAAATCTTCAACTAAAAAGGTAAAAAAAGAGAAAAAGCCTAAAGAGAAAAAGGTGAAAGAGCCCAAACCACCTAAAGAGAAGAAAATAAAAGAGCCCAAGCCACCAAAAGAGAAAAAACCACCCGAACCAATGAAGGGCAAGGACTATGCAACAATCGGTATCGTGATTGTGGCGATTGCTTTGGTATGTGTTTTTGCATATTTTAGATTTTTCCCACAGAACGAAACTCCCATTGATAGCACAGAATCAACAACGGTGGCAAACCAAACTCTTTCTGATATTCAGATTTCCCGTGATGGTGTAATCGTAAATCTTATTCAGAGTGATATTCCCGATATTTTTTACGGCTTCACAAAGGATTACAAAATACAATACTATCATTACCGTGAGAACAGAATGGTTCAAGTTAAGGCTACGGGTAATGTGAAAGCAAGAGTTGAACTGGGTAATCAGACAATTCCTGTAACAATTGACTATATAGAATATAATGGAAAAAACTTTGGTATGGGAATTTTTCTTGCGGACCAGAGTGAAGATGTTTTCTTCTATAAAATGGTTGCTTTTAAATTGACTGATTTACCAAAAGGCTATGAAGAAGAAAACAAGACACTTTTACTTGCAACAACAAGTGACAACGTGTTGACTCAAGGTGATATTGTCTGGGCAGAAAGCTTCAAATTGGATTTGACAAATGGTAGCACATCAAGATTTTTGAAGATTATCAACAGAACAATTGATATTAACACGGGTGCGGGTGTGACTGACTTCTGTATGCTTACAAAGAGCGGATATTCATCACAAAGTGGTAAAATACCATTTCTTTCTTCAAGAGAATATTCTGCGGGTACGGGCAAACAGGATATTTTCATAAAAGACGGAAGCAAAGAAGACCTTTATGTGTCTGACGTTTACGGCAGATTTGTGCTCACAGACGGTAATGACATAGTTTTCTTAAGAAAGACAAATGCAGGTTTTGATGCTATACGCAAATCGGGCGAAACAGAAACTACTATTAAGTCCTTCTACGGAAAAATGACTACAACATATGTTCAGTCAGGGGAGTACATTCTTAATAAGAATGACGGCACTCTTTATAATCTTATTACGGGTGAAGAGAAAACTCTTGTAGGCTTTAGAATGACACCCAAAATGATGAGTGTTAGCCCTGACGGAAAATATATTGTAATGCTTGGTATGGTAAATAGTGTTATGGACTGGCAGGTTCATATTTTCAACCTTGAAACCGGCGAATATATGAAATATGAAGAAAAGAATTATTCAGAGCATTCAAATCTTACCTTCATAGATAATACCACTGCGGTTTATATGGTAGTTGACCCCAATCAAGTATATGAATATGTTGTCTTTGACGTAACAAAGGCAGTTGGCTAAAATAAAGGCAGAGCAGAGCCTAGGTTCTGCTCTGTAATTGTTTAAATTGCACTTTGCAATATGTTAATAAAAGATTTTTTTGTTGAATTTGCAAAAAGTTGAAAAAATATGAAAAAAATACTTGCAATTTGTAAAAGGTAGTGCTATACTATCTCTTGCGTTCACGAGATAAAGTGTTTCGTGAGTCGGTGTTGATTGCGATGAGGGTCCACCCGTTCCCATCCCGAACACGGTAGTTAAGCTCATTCGCGCCGAAGATACTTGGCTGGAAGCGGCCTGGAAAAATAGGTAATGCCGACACAAACTAATCGTCTATCCAACAGGATGGGCGATTTTTTTATGTCACCACAGTTGAAATTATCTGCATTTTAACTGTGGTGACTTTTTATTTTATCTATGTTAAAATATTTTTATAAAAACTTTGTTAGGTTTTTAAGTTTTCAAACACTACTATACGAAAGGAGCGAGGCTATGGCAGTGGGGAGCAAAACAGCTTCCGCCAGAATTTTTGAACAATGCTATAAAGATTATTACCAAAGCTTAATGAATTTTGCCCGTGCCCGACTTCGTGAGAGTAGTGATTATTCCGAAGATTGTGTGCAAGAGGCATATACGGTGTTTTACAACAGATTGCAAACGGGCGAAGAATTTGAACATCCGAGGGCATTCCTCTATAAAACACTTGATAATATAATAAAACGGCAAAGGTCAAAAATTATGACGGATGAAATGAATACGGTGTCGCTTGATGACCCCGAAAACACAATGGAGATAGCCGTGTATGACAGTATCGACTATGAAAAATACATAAAAATTCTTGAAGACAGTCTTGATGAGGATGAAAAATTCATTTACACCGAAAAATATGTCAATGATAAAAAGATTGAACAGATTGCCCTTGAAAATGACCTTTCAGTAGGGGCGGTTACAATGAGATTATCCCGACTTCGCAAGAAATTAAAGTCACTTTTGGACGATTTAATCTATTAGAAAGGAGAAAAAATATGACACAATTGACTTTTAACAGACAGATAGCCAATAAAGTTTTTAATGACGATTTATTTCGTGAAGAATTGATTGTTGCTCTCAATGAGCTTATTGATATTGAACTTGCAAAAGAAGACCACGAAATCGACTTCGATTTAATTGATGCATATACTGATGCGTTGAATGAATTATACAATGAAAAAGGTGTAGCCCGTGTATTCTGGAAGCTGCAGACAGTTGAGGAATTTACAAAAAGCATTACGGGAAACAAAAAATGGAAGAATTTAAGCCTTGGAATGAAAGTTGTTCTCGCCGCTTGTGCAGTGATGGCACTTGTGATTTCTGCAAACACCGTAACTGAAAAAGTGACGGGATATGATATGATTGGAGAATTTGCAGGATTTGTTCAGAATATTTTCACGGGGGATACGGTGGTAAATAATTCAACCACAACCACAACCCAAGAAGATACAACGGACGAAACCACCACAGAAACAACAACTGAGGACATAAGCGAAGAAACTACTGAAAGCACAACCGAAAAGGTTGAAAAACAAGAGGGAACGGCAAAACCACAGCCACAGATTACTCCGCTAAATCCTGATTTAACAGAGGTTTTGAGTCCTACGACTCCTCCAACAGAAGCAACTACAGAAACCACAACGGCTGAAGCCTTTACAAGAGTTGACGAGGAGGCAACCGCCGCACCAATTGTAATTAAGGTTACGGGCGAATTTACAGAAGATTTCAAAAGAAATTACATAGTTGGTGAAGCTGCCGATTTCAGCGGACTTACAATTACCGCACAATATGACAACGGCGACACAAAACAAATCACAATTGACGAATGTAATGTTTACGGATTTTCAACAGAAACTCCCGCAAACCGTATTGTAACGGTAGAATACGAAGATTGTTCATTCAGTTTTCTCATCAGAGTAAAGGAGGCAAACTAATATGAAAAAAATCACAAAATATTTGAGTTTAATCATAATTGTAATTTTATTGTTAACCGTATTTGCAGTTCAAGGCTTTGCGACAGAGACAGAAGTGAAAAGTGTTGCGTTTAACAAGTTAGGAACATTTTATTACACAGTAGAAAATAATGAAATCACAATTACACAATTTGAGCCATATTTCACTGTTGCCAATGCAATAATTGAAATACCCGAAACCTTTGGTGATGCAACCATAACAAAAATCGGAGAAAAAGCCTTTTATGGAACAAAATGGGATGTAAAAAAGGTTGTACTTCCTGACACAATTACTTATGTTGGTGACTATGCTTTCTACGATACCGATATTGAAGTAAATGTTCCCGCATATCTTGAATATGCAGGTCAAAGGTCTTTTGGTTACACAAAGTTAACAACAACAGTATTGCCAAACACATTAACAACTATCGGTGCTTGTGCTTTCTCTGATTGTGATTCAATTGTAGATGTGAACTTTAACCCTTCACTTAAAAAAGTAGGAAATGATGCATTCTCTGATTGTGACGGGATTACAGAAGTGGTTTTTCCTGAAGGCATTGAATATATCGGTGCATTTGAAAATTGTTCACGACTTACAAGCCTTACAATTCCCGATATGAAAAATGGTAGCATAAACGGTAGTTTCAAGAATTGTAAAGCACTTAAAAATGTTACAATCGGTAATCTTGAGAATACAAGTGTAGGTAGATATACCTTTTCCGGTTGTACTGCTCTTGAAAGCTTTACTTTTAAGAGTGTAGAAGATTGCACCTTGTATGACAACTTCTTTAACGGTTGTACATCACTTAAAACTGTCACATTCAACGAAATAGACAATTGCACATTGGGTGAAAATTTCTTTGCCGATTGTACAGCACTTGAAAGTGTAAGCTTTGGCGATGTTGTGAATTTCACAATTCCTGCAAATATGTTCAAAAATTGTACAGCATTAAAGAGTGTCAATTTTGGTGATGTGAACGGGCTTACAATATCTGATAATTCTTTTAAAGGTTGTACTTTACTTTCTGATTTTAATTATACAAGCCTTAAAAATGTAACAATCGGTGCTTATGCATTCAGCGAATGTGAGTCTTTGACTGGGTTTAATTTTAATGCAGTTAAAAGCATTGGCGAATATGCATTCTCAAAATCGGGAATTACAAGCATAGATATTCCACAGGGTGTGACCTTAGCACCTTATGCTTTTAGTGATTGTCCAAAGCTCGAAACCGCAGTGCTTAATGGTGCTGTTCCTGAAAACATATTTGAAAATTCTACTGCTTTAAAAGAAGCAACACTCTCACTTCCTTTAACAATTCCGAAACGAGCATTTTATGGTTGCACTTCACTTGAAAAAGTGACTGCGCCAAAGGCTACAACGGTAGAAAACAGTGCTTTTTATAATTGTAAAGCATTGAAAACATTTGACTTTACTAAGATTACATCACTCAAAAGTTATGCTTTCTATTGTTGTTCAAGTCTTGATAACATTGACCTTTCAAAGTTCAGAGGCGCATTCTATGAGATTCCCAATTATGCTTTTTACGGTTGCAAATCTCTTAAAAACGTAGGAAACTGTAGTCCATGGGAAATTGGTAATTATGCTTTTTATGGTTGTTCCTCTCTTGAAAGCTTTGATTTTTCACAAACTGACACAATCTATGAATACGCATTTGCAAAAAGTGGATTAACAAATGTTGATTTATTATCCCAATATTGTGCAGTCGGTCGTCGAGCTTTCCAGGAATGTAACAATATTAAAGAGTTATATTTTAAATACGATGTATTTCTCGGTGAAGAAGCCTTTGCAGATTGTGAAGGACTTGAGTCCATTATAATCGGTGATGATGTTGAATTCATAGGAAGCTGTTATCAAAGCAACAGTTATTACTTTGTCGATTGTAATAATGTAAAATATTTCTATATAGGGAAAAACTTTAAGGATACTCATAAGGAAGAGGCTTATTGCATATTCAATTTTTATTTGTTCACACTTGGCGGACTTGAAGCCTTTGAGGTATCACCTGAAAACCCATATTTCTTCACAGATGATGAAGGCGTTCTTTATATGAACACAACCTATGAAAATACGGATTTAGTTGTTCTTGTGTGCTACCCTGCTGGTAAAACAGACACATTCTATTCAACAGAAAATGCACTTAAAGACAACGCCCGACTTTTCACAATAGGTGAAACAGCTTTTTGTGACCAGCAATACTTAAAAGAGCTTGAGCTTACAAAAACAGTTATTGTTTATACAAATGATGAAGGCGATACAGTTGGATTTGCATTAAGAGGAGCTTTCTGTGAAGCGGCAATTGAAAAAATCACTTTTACAGGTGACAGCCATTTTGAAGCAATTGGCACCTTAATGTTCTGGGGCAGCAACATTAAAGAAATCGACCTTAACGGTGTAATAGAAATCGGTTCAAGTGCCTTTGAAGATTGCCTAAATCTTGAAAGCGTATCGTCAGATACATGTCTATATATTTATGAAAGAGCATTTGAAGATTGCCAAAATCTTAAATCAGCAAAATTTCCTAACTGTTTGGAAATATATAGCAGAGCATTTGATGATTGTAATAGACTTGCAGAAATAGATTTTGAAAAAGTAGAGTATATTGACAATTATGTGTTCCAATATTGTGAGAGTCTTCCTGCAACTTTGGAACTTGAAAATATTGAGTATATTGGTTCTTATGCCTTTGCCGGTTGTACAAATATTACAACGGCTATTCTTCCAAAATGCGGTCAATTGGGTAGTGGTGCATTCGCTGATACCAATATAACGGAAATAGTTTTAGGTGATGTGTATCTTCCTAAATATGCGTTTCTTGAGTGCACAACACTTAAAAGCGTGAAAGCGAAAGGCTTAACAGCTTCTGAAAAAGCATTTTACGGTTGCACAAACCTTGTAAGCGTTGAGGTGGAATATTCTGCAGAAGTTGGCAATAGTGCTTTCGGTAATTGTCCAAACCTTGAAACCTTTAAAGCGGGTAGTGTAACTGCTGTTGGCGACTATGCATTTAGCGGGTGCGCAAAGCTTGAAGAATTCAATTGCGAATCTGTAAAAACAATAGGTAAATATGCATTTTCGGGTTGTACATCTTTTGAAACTCTTAATCTGACAAGTGTTGAGTCCATAGGTGACAATGCATTCCAAAATTGTACTAATCTCAAATTAGTTCAATTGGCACAGGAAAAATGCAAATTTGGAACAGATTGCTTTAAAAATTGTCCTGATATTTCATTGTACTGTGAAGAAAATACAGAGCCATATGACTACGCAATCAAAAATAATATCCCTGTTTGTGCAGTGACAATCAATCTTCAAAAAGATACATATGAATATACGGGCAGTGAAATTGAGCCAAGTGTAATTGTAAGTATCAGCGGAATGACACTTGTGCAGAATAAAGATTACATTCTTTTGTTTGAAGACAATATAGGTCGTGGCAACGGCAGACTCATAGTTCAGTTTATCGGCGATTTTGAGGGCTTGCCCGACGCAGTTAGATTGTTCTCAATCACAAGAGCCGACATTACGGTTTCACAGATTGAATATGTTGTTGACAATGAATATTCAGGTGAAGACATAAGACCAAAGGTTCAAGTGAAATACGGCGACAAACTTTTAGTCGAAGACGTTGATTACACAATTACATACAACAGCGGTACTGATGCGGGTTCAATGTTCTTTACAATCACCGGCAAGGGCAATTACATAGGCTCAATTGATTGTTATTACAACATCATTCGTCGTGATATTGTTGAGGCTACCGTTTCAAAGAATAACGATATGACTTATACGGGCGAAGAGGTTATGCCAAAGCCTGAAATCACTTGGAATGGATTTACACTCGTTGAAGGTGTTGATTATGAAATCGAATACTTTGACAATGTGAATTCGGGCTATGGAATAATGGTTATTTACGGTATGGGTAATTTCTGTGGTACACAGCGAGTACAGTTCAAGATTTTTGGAAAGAATATCGAAAATGCTGTTGCAGGCGAAATCCCCGACCAGATTTATACAGGTAGCGAAATCACACCTGAAATCAGCATAACTCTTGACGGCGTAGCACTCGTAAAAGATACTGACTACACAGTGAAATATGAAAATAATATTGACAAGGGTACTGCAACGGTTGTAATCAATGGTATTGGTAATTACAGCGGTGTTGTTAGAAAGACATTCAATATCAACAAGACAAGTGTATATTCATTTACAGTATTCTCTGAAACTGAAATGACAGAAACTTATGACGGTACAGAGTTGAAGCCTGAAATGGAGGTTTATTTCGGTACACAATTACTCGTCGAGGGTGTTGATTATACAATAGCACTTGAAAACAATGTGAATGCAGGCGTTGCAACTGTAACGGTAATTGGTATGGGTCTTTACGAGGGTGAGAGAAGCTATGAATTCACAATTCTTCCTTGTGAGATTACAGAAGACGATATTTCCGTCAGCGGTAATATGGAATTCTTCGGCTCTGCTGTTGAGCCTGAAATCGTAATTTCAAAGAATGGCACAACTCTTGTTGAGGGCGAAGATTATACGGTTACTTACTCAAATAACAATGCAGTCGGTACTGCGGTTGTGACAATTGAGGGTAAGGGCAATTACAAAGATTCTGTAAGCCTTGAATATGAAATCTATTCAACCCTTAATGGTTGGGTAAAAGAAGACGGCAGATGGGCATTTTATAAAAACGGCACAAAACTTGTTAATAAATGGATTAAAGACAGTGTAAGCTGGTGCTACGTGGGTAGTGACGGATACTGCGTAACTAACAAATGGGTTAAAGACAGTGTCGGTTGGTGCTATCTCGGTAGTGACGGCAGAATGGTAACAAACCGTTGGGTTAAAGATAGTGTTGGTTGGTGTTATGTGGGTGGCGACGGCTACTGCGTAACAAATGATTGGCAGAAAGACTCAAAGGGCTGGTGCTATTTGGGTGCTGACGGCAGAATGGTGACAAGCAAATGGATTAAAGATAACGGTAATTGGTATTATCTTGATTCAAACGGCTATATGGTAACGGGCACAAAGGTTATTAACGGTAAAACATATACCTTTAAATCAAATGGTGTTTGGGTAGCATAAGTGCAAAATGCAAAGTGCATAGCGCAAAATGAATATTAGTAGGGGCGATTCACGAATCGCCCTTATTTTTTTGTGCCGATAAATTTGAATTTGTCGAATTCTTTGCCACCTCATCAGTCAGCTTCGCTGACAGCTTCTCCTCAAGGAGAAGCCTTGATTTTGCCTTCCCCTTGAGGGGGAGGGGGACCGCTTGCGGTGGATGAGGTGTCAAATAAAACAATTCTACAACCCCCAATTTATCTGACTAAACAGGAAAAATTATAACGTGGCAAATTCTTCGTTTTTATTATTGATATTCTAATAAAAATACTTTATACTAAAATAAAAAGGATGTGAAATTATGCCAAATGTAATTATTGTAGGGTCGGGTCCTGCGGGTGTTTCGGCTGCTTTATATACTCAACGTGCAAATATGCAAACAACGGTTATTTCAAATAATTCGGGTGCACTTTTAAAGGCGGATATAATTGAGAATTATTATGGATTTTCCGATGCTGTAAGTGGTGCTGACCTCTATAAAAGAGGTATTGAGGGTGCAAAAAGACTGGGCGTGAATTTTATTGACGGCGAAGTGGTTTCGCTCTCGTATGATGGTAAATTTACGGTAAAAACTACCGATAATTCTTATGTGGCAGACAGCGTCATTCTTGCCACGGGCACATCAAGACTTGCACCTGCAATCAAGGGTTTAAAGGATTTTGAGGGCAGGGGTGTGAGTTATTGTGCCATCTGCGACGGGTTCTTTTTCCGCAATCGTGCAGTGGGTGTGCTGGGTAGCGGTGAATATGCACTCAATGAAGTGAATGAATTGAAAAACATTACCGAAAAAATAGCGGTATTCACAAATGGCGAGCCCCAAACAGTTGAGTTCCCCGAAAATGTAAATGTGATTACATCAAAAATAGCAAATCTTAAAGGCGAAATGCTTCTCAATGGAGTTATCCTTGAAAATGGCGAAGAAATCTCCGTTAACGGACTTTTTGTTGCCTATAAAACTGCGGGTAGTACTGCACTTGCAAAAAAAGTTGGTGCAATGACCGACGGTAACAAAATTATCGTCAATGAGAATATGGAAACAAATGTAAAAGGTCTTTATGCGGCGGGGGACTGCACGGGCGGACTTCTCCAGATTGCAAAAGCGGTTTACGAGGGGGCAAAAGCAGGTACTCAGGTAGTAAAATACCTGAAAACACTTTAAATAAATATGAATTTTTGATTGCAGGTATTGTATAATACCTGCTTTTTTGTTAAAATATAATAGATTAACTATGTTTTTAAACTTTATATAAATTCGTAAATGGGAGATGTTAAAATGCTTTTCGCACAGGACATCGGTATCGATTTGGGTACCGCCAACACAATTGTATATCTTAAAGGAAAAGGAATTGTTCTTCGTGAACCGTCAGTTGTTGCGGTTAATGAGAAAACTGACCCGCCGTCAGTTGTTGCCGTTGGTAACGAGGCAAAGGATATGATTGGCAGAACTCCCGGCTCGATTACTGCCGTAAAGCCTTTGAAGGACGGTGTTATTGTCAATTCTGAAATTACATCTGATATGATTAAGGAATTCATTAAAAAGGTTATTAAGCGTTCACCTTTTGCAAGAGCGAGAGTTCTTATCTGCGTTCCTTCAGGTATCACAGAGGTTGAAAGAAAAGCCGTTCACGATGCGGCAACAGATGCAGGCGCAAAATATGCGTCACTTATTCACAAGCCATTGGCGGCAGCAATTGGTGTGGGGCTTCCAGTAACCGAGGCAGTGGGCAGTATGATTGTTGATATTGGTGGCGGTACAACTGAAGTTGCGGTTATTTCATACCGTGATATTGTTACCGCAAAATCTTCAAGAATAGCGGGTGACGATTTTGACGAAGCTATTATTGAATACATACGCAAAAAACACAATGTACTTATCGGTGAAAGAACTGCCGAAGATATTAAAATTAAAATCGGTTCTGCTATGAGTTATGACGGCGAGGGTGCTATGGATGTAAGAGGCAGAAACCTTGTTGACGGTTTGCCTAAAAATATTGAAATCACATCTGAAGATGTGCGTGAAGCCCTTAGTGAGCCATTAGCACAGATTATTGAAACGATTCGTGCAACACTTGAAAAAACTCCTCCCGAACTTCTTGCAGATATTGTTGATAACGGAATTATGCTCACAGGTGGCGGTGCACTTCTTCGTGAACTTGACACAAGAATTTCTGAAGAAACAAAAATACCCGTTCACGTGGCGGTTGACCCCATGGATTGCGTTGCTACGGGTATGGGTATCTGCTTAGAAAAAGGAAATATATAATTATGAACAATTTTTTCAAAAGTACAACATTTAAGGTGCTTCTTGCGGTGGCAATTGTACTTGCAAGTGCTTCAATTCTTGCAACGGTTGTAACAAATTCAACCTCGCCCCTTACAAATGTGGTAGATTTCATAACCTCACCGCTACAGAATGTGGCATCATATTTTTCTGCGAAGCTTGACGATGTTTCTGGTGGGTTCATTTCGGCTCAGGTTTATAAAGACCGTGTTGCCGAACTCGAACAACAAGTTGCCGATTACCAAAGTCAGCTTGTAGATTACGAAAAGACAAAAAAACAGTTAGAGTCCTACGAGGAATTTCTTGACGTGCGTGAGAAAAATCCTGATTACACTTGGGTTTATTCAACTATCGTGGGTAGGGATTCTGCCGATATTTTCGGCTCATTTACAATCAATAAGGGCTCAAAGGACGGTATAAAGGTTAATGACGCAGTTATTTACAGCGAATATCTTATAGGTGTGGTAACTGAGGTTAATCCGACAACGTCAGTAGTTCGCTCGGTGCTTGACCCGTCAGTAAACGTGGCGGCATATGAAATTAGAACGGGTGAATTGGGTTATGTAAATGCCAGTGACGGAGTAAACTGCCATTTTGCAGGGCTTGATACTAAAACGGCAGTTTCAAAAGGCGGTATTGTCTGCACTTCGGGTACGGGCGGAATTTTCCCCAAGGATTTAATTATCGGCACAATCACCGTGGTTGAACAGAGCCCTGTTGAGTTGTCCGCTTATGCAATTATTGACCCCGCAGTAATTTCAAAGGATATTCACGATTGCTTTGTAATTACAGCATTCAGTGAAGAATAAAGTTTGAGTAAATTTGCCCACAGTACCATTTTTTGCTCGGGGCGGTACCTTTATACAGCACCACTCACGTCAAAACGGCACTGCGAACAAATTTGCTTCAAACTTGGTTTATTACTTGAAAATGAGGCAAATAAATGACAGTACAGACCAAGACAAAACTTAAACGATATGTGATTTACGGCATTGTTTTGTTGTTAGCATATATCTTTCAAAATTCGCTGACAATTTTTCCTGAAATTTTGTCGGTGCGTCCTGTGTTGCTTATTTCATTTGCTCTTTGCATTGCAATGTTTGAGGGCGAAGTTGTCGGTGCAGTTGTTGGGTTAGTGGCAGGTGCACTTTGGGACACAGTAACGGTTACTGCTGACGGCTACAATGCGTTATTTTTGATGGTTGCTTGTGCATTCTGCGGTGTTATGCTTAGAATATTTATGCGTAACAATATTGTGACTTTTTTTATGATGAATACGGGAATTACCCTTGTTTATTTTCTTAGTTATGTTCTGTTTTTTATTACGGCAAGGGGTATTGACAACGGCATAGATATGTTGTTGAGATATTATTTACCAATGACTCTGTATTCGATTATTATTGCCCCCGTGGGTTATTTGTTAATTCGTTGGGTCAACAGAAAATTCTCATATGACTATACAGAATATTAAGAGAGTTTAATTTGAAAGGAAGTGATAAAAATTGAGAGATAAGAAAAGCTTTAAGTTTCGTGCCACAGCATTTATTGTTGCGGTTGTTTTTGCAGTTTCAATTTTTATTGCCGACCTTTTTAGAATTCAGGTTGTTGATGATGACGAGTATTCATCACAGAGCATTTATGTTTCTTCTGCCAACACTCAAATTGATGCACTCAGGGGCGAAATTCTTGACGCAAACGGTACTGCGTTAGTTTACAACGTGAGCACAAATTCAGTTTATTTTGATGCATCGTATTTCCCAAAATCATCACAGAAAGAAGAAAGAAACATAATTGTTCTTTCACTCGTAAATCTGTTTGATAAACATTCTGTTGAATACACAACAAGATTGCCAATCACCCTGCAGGGTGACAAATTAGTGTTCACAGAAAATAGTGAAAATGATAAAAAGAAGTTGTTCGGAAAAGATTATCTTAACCTTAATTCATATGCAACACCGCAAAACTGTTTTGACGCACTTTGCGAATACTATTCTTTAGAGGGAATGAGTGTTGCAGATGCGGTTAAGGTTGCGAGTGTGTATTTTGCAATGGTGCAGGCGGATTTCTCAAAGGTCAATCCTTTTACATTTGCCGAAAATGTACCAAATGAACTTGTGCTTATATTGAAAGAGCAGAGCCGTTTTTATCAGGGTGTTGAAATTCGTGTTGATACTGAACGTGCATACTATGACGGCACAATTGCACCACATATAATTGGATATTATGATTATATCAATGCGGACGAATACGCATCTGTTACGGAAGAATACAAAAAAGCACTTGAAAACCCCAATCTCACCGAAGAAGAAAAAGAAATTTTAAAACTTCGTGCATATGGTATGACCGACAAAATCGGTAAATTCGGTATTGAAAGTGCAATGGAAAATGAGCTTCGTGGAACTGACGGAGTCGTTACCACAACGACAAACAGTGACGGTACAAAAAATACCGCCATTACAACTGCACCTGTAAATGGCAATAATGTTATTTTAACAATTGACGGTCCTTTTCAAAAAGAGGTGCAAGAAATTCTTGCTTCAAGAATTGACAGCACAAAGGGAACTGAACGTGTTGCGGCTGCGGGTAGTATTGTTGTAATGGATGTGAATGATTTTTCAATTCTCGCCTGTGCATCTTACCCATATTATGATTTATCAACATATAAAGAAAATATTGTTGAACTTAATAATGATAAAACTGCACCCTTGTGGAACAGAGCACTACGCAGTACTTATGCTCCGGGTTCAACGGTTAAGCCCTTAATGGGTATTGCGGGACTTGAAGAAGGAATAATGACCAAAGACCAAGAAATTAAGTGTACATTTAACTATACTTATTTCCGAGACGTTGTCTTTAAATGTTATAACACGGGTGGTCACGGTGGCTCACACCTCAATCTTGCAGAGGCTATAAGATATTCTTGTAATATCTATTTCTATGAGGTTGGTAGGCAATTGGGTATTTCAAAAATGAATCAGTATTTCAAGATGTTCGGTCTTGGCAGTAAAACAGGTGTTGAACTTACAGAGGCAACGGGTATTGTTGCGGGTCCTGATGAACGCAAGGCGGCGGGTGGAACTTGGTACCCCGGTGATACTGTTCAGGCGGCAATTGGTCAGTCCGACAACAGTTTTACTCCTATTCAGTTGGCTTCTTATGTTTCAACCCTTGCAAATGGCGGAACAAGATATAAGGCTCATTTTGTAAAGAGCATTAAGTCAGCGGATTACTCCGAAACACTTTATGAGGCGCAACCCGTTGTGCTCGACAAACTTGAAATTTCAAAAAGCTCATTGGACGCAGTTAAAACCGGTATGATTGCAATGGCGAACTCACAACTTGCTTTCCAAAATCTTGATTATCAAGTAGCTTCAAAAACAGGTACTGCCGAAGCGGCTAAAAAAGAAAACGGTGTGCTTATTGAATATACTAACGGTTTTATGATTTCTTATGCCCCCGCCGACAACCCACAGATTGCAGTTGTAATCGCAGTTGAAAACGTTATGTCGGGCGGTCTTGGAAATTATGTTAAAGATGTTTATGATGCATATTTCAGCCGTTACGCAGATATTTCAGAATCTCAGCAGGGCGGAACAGTACTTTCATAAATGCGGAATGAAACGCAAAACACGACAAATAATAATCTTACAAAAAACACTTGATTTTTAAAAAGTCTTGTGTTATACTATCAAGGCTATCTCTGTGCACTCGGGTGTTTGAGTAATCCCAATGGGAATTCACCTGCTTTCATCTGGGGCATTTGAGCATAAATTTATTTTAATGAGGTGAAAATCAATGACACAGGCAGAAAAACAGGCTATCATGGCTGAATATGCTGCACATGAGGGTGACACAGGTTCTCCTGAAGTTCAAATTGCAGTTCTCACAAAGAGAATCAATGACCTTACAGAGCATCTTAAGGTTAACAAGAAGGACCACCACTCACGTCGCGGTCTTCTTAAGATGGTTGGTCGCAGAAGAAACCTTCTCGCTTACCTTCAGAAGAAGGATATCGAAAGATACCGTTCAATCGTTGCAAGACTTGGTCTTCGTAAGTAATCAAAACATTTTAAGGCAGATAAGTTTTCGCTTATCTGCCTTGAATTGCTTTTAATGGTAATTAATTACAAGGCAGAAAATCTCGCATTTAGCGGTAAATAGAGTTTTCAAGCAATTGAAGATTGTATTTATTGCTAAACAGATTTATGCCTTGTGAAATATAAAAAATAAGGAAGGTAAAAATTATGTTTTTCAAGAATTTTAAAGTTTGGGAAACCGAACTTGCAGGTAGAAAATTGACTCTTGAAACAGGCAAAATGGCAGGTCTTGCTAATGCTGCTATTCTTGCTCGTTACGGTGAAACAGAAGTTCTTTGTACTGTTACAGCTTCTGCAAAGCCAAGAGAGGGTGTTGATTTCTTTCCACTTTCAGTTGACTATGAAGAAAAAATGTATTCAGTAGGTCGAATTCCCGGTTCATTCCAAAGACGTGAAGGCAGAGCAAGTGAAAAGGCAATTCTTACATCACGTTGCATTGACCGTCCTATTCGTCCTCTTTTCCCTAAAGACCTTAGAAATGACTGTTCAGTAGTTGCTACTGTAATGTCAGTTGACCCTGATTGCTCACCTGAAATCACAGCTATGATTGGTGTTTCAGCAGCAATCGCTATTTCAGATATTCCTTGGGACGGCCCCGTTTCAGGTGTAAACGTTGGTCTTGTTGACGGTAAAATCGTTATTAACCCAAATCTTGAAGAAAGAGCAAAGACAGACTTAGTTCTTACAGTTGCATCAACTGCAGACCTTGTTGCTATGATTGAAGCAGGTGCAAACGAAATCGATGATGATACAATGTTTGATGCAATTATGGCAGGTCACGCAGAAAACCAGAAAATTGTTAAATTCATTCAGGGCATTGTTGATGAGGTTGGTAAGCCAAAATTCGCTTATGAATCTTCTGACCCAGACCCAGAAATTATGGCAGAAATCGAAGCATTCTGCATTGAAGACGTTAAGAAAGCTCTTGACACAGACGACAAACTTGTTCGTGACGAAGCACTTCTTCCAATCTATGAAGCAGTTCACGAAAAGTTTGACGAAAGATTTGAAGGCAACGAAGCAAAGCTTGACGAGATTATGTATCTTGTTCAAAAGCATGTTGTTCGTGCATGGCTTAAGGATGAACACAAACGTGTTGACGGTCGTGGAATCGACGAAATTCGTCCCCTTAATGCAGAAATTGACCTTATTACTCGTGCTCACGGTTCAGGTATGTTCACTCGTGGTCAGACTCAGGTTCTCTCAATCGCAACACTCGGACCTATGGGTGATGCACAGCAGCTTGACGGACTTGACGAGCAGACAGAAAAAAGATATATTCACCACTACAACTTCCCATCATACTCTGTTGGTGAAACAAAGCCTTCACGTGGCCCCGGCAGAAGAGAAATCGGCCACGGTGCTCTTGCAGAAAAGGCTCTTGTTCCTGTTATTCCATCAGTTGATGAATTCCCATATGCAATCCGTGTAGTTTCAGAAGTTCTTTCTTCAAACGGTTCAACCTCACAGGGCTCAATCTGTGGCTCAACTCTTGCTCTTATGGCAGCAGGTGTTCCGATTAAAGCTCCCGTTGCAGGTATCTCTTGTGGTCTTATCACAGGTGATGAGGGTGTTTACGGCGACTTTATGACAATGGTTGACATTCAGGGCCTTGAAGACTTCTATGGCGATATGGACTTTAAAGTTGCAGGTACAAAGAAGGGTATCACAGCAATTCAGATGGACCTTAAGGTTCACGGCCTTACTGCTGAAATCATCAAAGAAGCATTTGCAAAAACTCACAAAGCAAGAGAATATATCCTTGATGAAATTATGCTTCCTTGCATTGCAGAGCCAAGAGCAGAACTTTCAAAGTATGCTCCAAAAATGCTCTCAACAAAGATTGACCCTGAAAAAATCGGTGATGTTATCGGTAAGCAGGGTAAGGTTATTCAAAAGATTCAGGCTGACTGCGAAGTTAAGATTGACATTGAAGAAGACGGACGTGTATTTATTTCAGGTATCGACCTTGAAAATGCAAAACGTGCTCTTTCAATTGTTGAACTTATCGCAAAAGACCCAGAAATCGGTGCAATCTACAATGGTGTGGTAACTCGTCTTATGAGCTTCGGTGCATTCGTTGAAATCGCTCCCGGTAAAGAGGGACTTGTTCACATCAGCCGTCTTGATGTTAAACGCACAGAAAAGGTAGAAGATGTTGTAAATGTTGGTGACACAGTGCTTGTAAAGGTGCTTGAAATTGACGACCAAGGCAGACTTAACCTTTCTCGTCGTGATGCTCTTATTGAAGTTAAGGGACTTACTCCTGAAAACGAAATCGACGAAGAGCCCAAGAAACGTGACGGCGGTAAAAGACGTTTTAACAGACGCAACCACGAATAAAGTGCAAAGTTAATAAATAACAGTACGGCGGGAGTTTTCTCCCGCCATTACTTTTGCCTATAAATTTGAATTTGTCGGGCTAATGAATTGGCTTCCCCTTGAGGGGAAGCTGTCACGAAGTGACTGATGAGGTGTAGGTTGCGATAGCAACCGTTACATATAATCAATTAGTTTTCCACCTCATCCGTCTTTGCCTTACGGCAAATCCACCTTCCCCTCAAGGGGAAGGCAAATGACTCTGACAAACCCCCAATTTTCAAACTTTTCCGCTCTCTTCGTGAGGGAAAATTAAAAACAAATAAATAATAAAACAATAATAAAACAGACTCAAATGGAATTATCCAAAAGAGTCTGTTTTTTAGTATGCTATAGAATTATAATGTCTTTGCTAATTCTTTGATATATGCTTTAAAATCTTCGCTGATTTCGGGGTGCTTAAGGGCAACCTCACAATTTGCCTTCATAATACCCATTTTGTTACCCATATCGTAACGTGTACCCTCATAATCAAGAGCAATAACACCCTTTGTCTGTGCGAGAGTCTTCATGGCATCTGTAAGCTGAAGTTCGTTGCCGGCACCCTTGGGAGTGCTTTCGAGAATGTCAAAAATTTCGGGTGGCATAACAACACGGCCGAGAATTGAATAGTTTGACAAGATTTCTTCGGGCTTGGGTTTTTCAATCATATCGGTGCAATTGAAAACTTTTTCTTCAATTGGCTCAACTGCAAGTGAACAGTATTTTGTAACGTCCTTTGCGGGAACTTCTTTAACACCAACTACACCCTTGCCGTATTTTTCATAAGCATCAATAAGCTGCTTTGTAACGGGGTCACCATCTGAAATGAACACGTCATCACCATAAAGAATTGCAAAAGGCTCGTTGCCCACAAAATTCTTTGCACAAAGAACTGCGTGACCTAATCCGCCCGTTTCTTTTTGACGAAGAAAATATGTATTGCAAAGCTTTGAACATTCAACAACTGAATCGTAAAGTTCTTTTTTGTCAGGATTTTTACTCAATTTGTCCTCAAGCTCATAAGCATGGTCAAAATGGTCTTCAATAACACCTTTACCGCGATTGGTGATAATAAGAACATCTGTAATACCTGACTTTGCCGCTTCTTCAACAAGATATTGAATAGCGGGCTTGTCAACAATATTGAGCATCTCTTTTGGAACTGCTTTTGAAGCAGGCAGAACTCTTGTGCCCAAACCTGCCGCCGGGATAATTGCCTTTGTAATTTTCATAACCAATCTCCTCTTTATTTATTTATCATTAAATAAATCATGTTTATTGCCATTGCGGCAGTTGAATATGCCATAGCCGCAAGAAGTGCCTTGATTGTTGAGATTCCGCCGGATTTGAAAAACTGAAGTCTTCTAAAATCTTCATCACTAAGATATTCCTTGTCGTTGACCTCGTTTTTGATTTTTCTTATATTTTCAACAGTATAGTTGTAATACCACTTGTTTGCATTAAAACCTGCAACAAGTCTGAGTGCAAGTGTTATGCCCGACTGCACAAGCAAGAAAACAAGACCTGTTGAGTTGTTCTGATATATTTCTTTTTGTTCAAGAAGTGCTTCATATGCTTCTTCTTCAGTAAGAGTTGTTATTGAGTCTGCGTATTTTTCTTCCCATTCCGCAAGGTCATAAGATAATTTTTCCACCGATGGAATAAAAGAAAAGGCAACAGAAATAACAAAGAATATTGATAAAAATATTATACCTAATTTGTGAAGCTTTCTGTAAAAGAACCAATATGGTGTAAACAAAAATGCTGCCCAGTTGAATGTTCTTTTACCCTCTTTTAATGCAAAGAATTTCTTTAAGTATTTAAAGGGACTCGCTTGAACAAATTCTACCGCTTCTTCTGTTGTAACGTTTTCATCAAGGTTTTTCGGGTAAAGGTTAAAGGGATTTTGCCCCACTCCGAAAAATACTGTTGACGGTGCATTTTGCGAATTGTTTACGGTGTTGTCAAAGTGCATATCGGGTGGTGATGGTTCTTTTGATTCGTCATTAGTTTCGACGGGTTGAGAAGAATTCACACTCTCCCAACGATAGCCGTCACGATGCTTTTCGTTGTTTGCACATTCACCATTTTTCTTATAGCATTCACGGTGATGGGGTGTTCCGCACAGCGGACAAACCACAATGTCGTCATTCTCTTCAAAAGCTGAATGACAAATCGGACACTCCTCATTAGTGTATCTAAATTTATTGCTCATTTTAAACATTCCAACTGTTGATATATTTCTCTTGTTCAGGTGAGAGCACGTCAATATTAGTGCCCCAACTGTTGAGTTTTCTCAACGCAACCTTTCTGTCAATTTCTTCGGGCACGTCAATAACTGATACCGAAAGATTTCCTTTATTTTTAACAATGAATTCAGCGCAAAGCGCCTGAATTGAAAAACTCATATCCATAATTTCTGCAGGGTGGCCGTCGCCTGCGGCAAGGTTTACTAATCTACCCTCTGCAATAACGCTGATTGTTCTGCCGTCAGCGAGAGTATAACCCATAATATTCTTTCTCTGCGGAGCAATTTTAACCGCCAATGCTTCAAGGTCGGGAAGATTAATTTCAACATTAAAGTGACCTGCGTTGCAACAGATTGCACCGTCTTTCATATTTTGAAAGGCTTTTTTGGTGATGACGTCTTTACAGCCTGTTACGGTTACAAAGAAATCACCATATTTCGCAGCCTCGGTCATTTCCATAACATCAAAACCGTCCATACGGGCTTCCATTGCTTTAATGGGGTCAATTTCTGTAACAATAACTTGAGCATTGAGCCCCTTTGCACGCATTGCAACACCCTTACCGCACCAACCGTAGCCTGCAACAACAACGGTTTTGCCTGCAACAATAAGGTTTGTTGTTCTGTTTATACCGTCCCATACTGACTGACCTGTGCCGTAACGGTTATCAAAAAGATATTTGCATTTTGCATTGTTAACTGCAATCATCGGGAATTTGAGTTCGCCCGCTTTTGCCATTGAAACAAGACGGATTATACCCGTTGTTGTTTCTTCGCATCCGCCCAACACATTTGGTAATAATTCGGGGTATTCATTGTGAATGAGATTGACAAGGTCGCCACCGTCATCAATTATAACATCGGGACCAACCTTGATAACTTCACGAAGATGTGCCATATATTCTTGAGGGGTTGCATTGTACCACGCAAAAACATTAAGTCCGTTGTGAGCCAAAGCCGCTGCAACATCGTCTTGAGTTGAAAGTGGGTTTGAGCCTGTCACATACATTTCTGCTCCGCCTGCCGCTAAAACTGTGCAAAGATATGCGGTTTTTGCTTCAAGGTGAATTGAAAGAGCCACCTTTAAATTCTTAAATGGCTTTGTTTCTGAAAAATCTTTCTCTATGCTGCGAAGGACGGGCATATGTGCCTTTACCCAATTAATTTTTTGCTGACCTGATTCATAAAGTGAAATGTCACGTACAAGACTCATTTTATCTGCTCCGATACTGTATATTATTAAATTATATAATACCATAATACCTATTAAAAATCAATAGAATGATATTTGTGCAGAAATAATTGACAATAATTTAAGTTTGTGTCATAATTATCTTGAATAACAATCCAAAGAAAGTGGAGGGAAACAAATGAAATCAATTTTATTAAGAGTTTTAGCGGCGATTATGGCAATTGTAATGATTACTTGTAGTTTTGCTGCTTGTAGCTTTGGCGGTGGTAATGAAGACCCATCCGCAACAAAACCCGGTAATGTTGAAGGTCCTGATGAAGATGACAATCTCTTCAATGATGAAGACAATAACAATGACGATGGCAATGCGTTTTTTGATGACGAAACAGATACCACAACAACACAGGCTCCCGAAACATCAACTCAAGCTCCTGAAACAACAACTCAGAAGGCCCCAAGTGGTGAGGGCTCGGGTGATTTTGTAGCCGATGACGAAGATTCAAAAGCAGATGCTCCCGCAGGTGATTCTTCAGGTAATGCATCAGGTGCGCTTGGCAGTATTTCAGGCGACGATGTAATGGCGGCTCTTAATGCAGCAGGTTATGAATATGACGCAGAGCAGAAAATCTATTATTCAACACTTAACCCATGGCAGCGTCATTTTGGCTTTGGTGATGAATATGACGTTGCGGCGGCATATACAAATATGAGATACACAACTCTCAAGATTGACTTTGCTTATGATGGTCTTCTTTGGAGACTTCAGTGGTGGAAGGGTCAGTACGGTGCTCTTGAAGGCGCTGAAATGGGTGTTTACACTAAAGACCCTAATGATACAAGTACAACATTCTATGATTGTGCAGACAACGACCATCTTTTGAAAATGAGCTTTGAGTATTATCGTACAGTTGCTGATTACAATAAGAAGAATATGCTTTTCCAACGTCAAGAACAGGAACACTGGTGGCTTACAGGCTTTAAATTCGGCTATACAGTTGGTTCAGATAAGAGCGTTCTCAAGGGAACAATTGAAGCATTTGACAAAGAAATGGCTGATGGTATTGAAAAAGGTCTTAAGTCTGTTACAGACAACAAGGGTAACTGGAATGGTTTCATTGAAAGCGGTACAGGTACGGGCAGAAACTATTATGTAAGAAATGGTAATAAGTTTACGGTTCTCTGGATTGACGCAGGTTATGAAAACTATCAGACCGGTCCAATTTCTCCCAACGCATAATTACATAGTTATAAAACGGCTCCGCAATTTATTTTGCGGGGCTTTTTTGTTATATAATCATAAATTTTAAAATATATTTTAAAAATATGCTTATTACAGTTGAAAAATAGTTATTTTTAGTGTAAAATATACAAACAGACGTTGAAATTAAACTATTTTTATAAATTTTTTTGGAGGATTTGTATGAATTATTCGCTTACAAAGAAACAAGCAAAAGAACTTGTTGAATCCAAGCTTTCTCATTTTATCGGTGTAAATCCTGAGGAGGCTACAAACGAACAGTTTTACAAAGCAATCGCACTCATTGTTAGAGATATGATGAGTCAGGGCAGAGCGGAATTTTCAAAGGAGGGCTCAAAGAAAGGTACAAAGAGAGTGTATTATCTCTGTATGGAATTTCTTATGGGTCGTTCACTTAAAAATAACCTTTACAATCTTAATCTCACAAAGACATTTGAAAGCGTTTTAAAAGATTATGGTGTAAATCTCGACAGCATTTATGAATGTGAGCCCGATGCAGGTCTTGGTAACGGCGGTCTTGGTCGTCTTGCGGCTTGTTATCTTGACGGTCTTGCAACACAGGGTTACGTTGCAAAGGGATATTCAATTCTTTATGAATATGGTATTTTTAAGCAGAAATTAGTTGATGGTTGGCAGACAGAGCTTCCTGATTTCTGGTTACCCGGCGGTGAAGTTTGGCTTGTACCTCACGAAGAACAGGCAATGGAAATCAAATTCGAGGGTGAAGTGCGTGACACTTGGGATAATCAATATCATCACGTTGAAATTGAAAACCCCACAGTAATTCAAGCTGTTCCTCACGATATGTGCGTTGCAGGTAAAGATGGCAAGGGCATTTCAGTTCTTCGTCTTTGGGCAGCAAAAGCACCGGGTCTTGATATGGCACTCTTTAATCAGGGTGACTATATGAGAGCTATGGAAAGAAATGCTATGGCAGAGGTAATCAGCAAGGTGCTTTATCCCGCAGATAATCACCCTGAAGGAAAGTCACTTCGTCTTCGTCAGCAGTATTTCCTTGTTTCAGCTTCAATTCAAGACATTGTTCAGCATCATCTTCGTGAGTTTGGCACAATGGAAAATTTTGCAGATAAAGTTGCAATTCACGTTAATGACACTCATCCCACAATGGCAATTCCCGAGCTTATGAGAATTATGCTTGACGAGTGCGGTTATGGTTGGGACGAAGCTTGGAACATTGTTACAAATACCGTTGCTTATACAAACCATACAGTTATGAAAGAGGCACTTGAATGTTGGCCTGAGGACCTTTATAAACGTCTTATGCCTCGTCTTTGGCAGATTACAAAGGAAATCGACAATCGTTTCCGCTCATTTGTGTGGGAAAACACTCACAATGCAGATATGGTTGAGAGAATGGCAGTTATTTCAAACGGCATTGTTAGAATGGCAAACCTTTGTGTAGCAGGCTCACATTGTGTGAACGGCGTTTCTGCACTTCATAGTGACATTCTTAAAGAAACAGTTTTCTCTGATTTCTATGCAATCACACCCGACAAGTTCACAAATGTTACAAATGGTATTGCTCATAGAAGATGGCTTTGTCAGGCTAACCCCAAGCTTACAGCATTCCTTACAGAAACTATCGGTGATGGCTTTGTAAAGGACGGCGACAAACTTCTTGATTTGAGAAAGTATAAGGACGATAAAGCGGTTCTTGATGAACTCGGTAAAATTAAGCGAGCAAACAAAGAAGAATTTGCAAAATATGTTCTTAAACACAATGGTGTAAAACTTGACCCCGATTCAATTTTTGATGTTCAGGTTAAGAGATTACACGAATATAAGCGTCAGCATCTCAATGCACTCAATATTCTTTCACATTACCTTGCAATTAAAGAAAATCCAAACGGTGAGTTTATTCCTCACACTTACATTTTCGGTGCAAAGGCTGCGTCAGGTTACTTTGTAGCAAAGAAGATTATTTCTTTCATCTGTGCTCTTGCCGATGTAATCAATAATGACCCAGACGTTAAGGGTAGGCTCAAGGTTGTTTATGTTGAAGATTACAATGTTACACTTGCCGAAAAGCTTATGCCTGCAGCGGATATTTCAGAGCAGATTTCACTTGCGGGTACAGAGGCTTCAGGTACAGGCAATATGAAGCTTATGCTTAACGGTGCGGTAACTCTTGGTACAATGGACGGTGCAAACGTTGAGATTTATGATGCAGTTGGTGAAGATAACATCTATATCTTCGGTATGAAAACTCCCGAAGTACAGCAGTTGCAGAAACGTGGATATGTGCCACAGGATTTCTACAACGCAAATGGTGAAATTCAGAAAATTCTCAATTTTGCAAATCATAATGGAATCGGCGGAAAGATGTTCCACGAGGTTACTTCAACAATTATTCATCACGACCCATATATGGTTCTTGCTGATTTCGAAGATTACAGAAATACTCAACAGAGAATCGCAAAGGATTTCCTTGACCGTGACAATTGGAATAAGATGTCACTTATGAATATTTCAGGTGCAGGTCGTTTTGCGGCTGACCGTGCAATCAACGAATACGCAAACAATATCTGGTTGGCAAAATCAGTATTCAAAAAGTAATAAAACAAAAATTATGGTGCTTCAAAACTCATTGAAGCACCATTTTTGTTGTTAAGTTTTAATTTTATTAATCCCATTCACAACCTGTAACGGTTTCAAGGTCAATTCCTCTTGTGTCGTGGGTGTTCTTTATAAGTGCAATAATTGTAACAACAAAACTCGGAACAAGAAGACACAGAGCAACTGTACCGATTATACCGTCGCCGAAATTTAATGCTAAAATCATATTGGTAAGAAATCCGACGGCATATCCCGCAAAGCCAACAACGGTCTGTGCCGCAGTAGCGGATGAACGAAGATTGGTTGGTGCAGATTCACTTGCCATCATAATGAGAACATCGTTTGTAGAATAATAACTGCCGACAAATGTACCACAGAAGAAGCCGATAATTTCGGGTGTTAAGAAGTTCATTCTTGCACCTAATGCAAATATGACAAAGGATACAACACAGTTTGTTGCAACAGTGATTGCTGCCGCTTTTCTGCCCTTTTTGTCAGAGATAAAGCCCATAATTACCTGAGAAAGAGCCATACCGATGGGGTATAAGATGAGTGCTTGACTAACCTCTTTAACACTTACAAGGTCAAGAAATTCTTTAGCATTCGAGCCGTAAATACTTTGGGCATAACCGTGAGTGAGAATTGCTTGATAATTCATACTGCCGATAACACCGATACCTGCAAGGGCAAAGCAGATGAATACCCAGCGAAGCTGTTTGTGTGAAAAACCGAATTTAAGGGCATCAATAACACCGCCCTGTGAATCCTGTGCAGTCTTTTTCAATTTTTCTGCCTTTAATTCTTCATCGGTCATATTAAGGTAATGAAGACGTGACTCAATAAATGCATCGGTTTCTCTTGCACAGAGCAGAGCAACAAGAGAAACAACAATACCCACAACTGCGGGAATAAAGTAAACTCTACGCCATTGTCCCGATGTTTCCATTAACCAACGGCGAAGTAATGGTACGAGCATAACTGCCATATTTGCAAAGAATTTAACTACGGAATATGTAATGGCACGGCTTTTGCTTGGTGCGGATTCCATAATATACACAACGTGCATATCGTGGGGCACAAAGAAAAGAATCATACAAGCACCCATAAAGTACAAAATCACATTGTTTGAAAGGAAAATAACAAACATTGCAAGTGCCATTCCAAAGGTGTTGATTATAAGGAATGTTTTTCTGCCAAAACGGTCCGCCAAAGGTCTGTAAAGAATACCGATTATCTGAAATGGAATTGCCACAATCTGCAAAAGATTGAGAAGTGTAACGGCACTTTCACTTTTGAAAAAGTCGTTGGCGATTTCGGTCTGCATAAGTGACCCGATTTGCGATGCTATTTCATCAACCGCATAAATAAGTGCAATAATTAAAACAAGATACCAAAAATATGTTTTCCCCTTTGGTCTTGCCTTTTGCTTTTCCCAATAGGCTATTTCTTTTTCCTTGCGAAGTTGTTTTTTCGCAAGTTTTTCAGGACTTATAGTTTTTGCCATAAACATTTCCCCTTTCAATAATATAATTGTAGCATATTGAAACCTCAAATACAACAGCAATAATCAATTGACACGGGCACAAATAATGTGGTATATTTAACACAAGAAATTTGGTTGAAGGGGATATTATGAAAAACAAAAAGTTAAAGAAAATCATAATTGCATTGTCCGTTGTTGCGGTGTGTGCAATCGTAATTACTCTTTCGGTTATGGGGGTTAAGGATGCTATGGAATTTGCAAGACCTGAAAAAAGTGAAAGCGGAAAATACCTTTTTTGTTATTTTGTGGGCAACAACCCCGAGCAAGAAAGAATACATTTCGCAGTGAGTGAGGACGGCTACAATTTCAAGGCACTTAACAACAATAATCCTATAATTGTGCAGACAAAGGGCAAACAATGTATGCGTGACCCTTATATTTTCAAGGGTGAAGACGGTTTTTACTACATAGTTGCGACGGATATGAAATCTGCAGAGGGTTGGGTTTCAAACCATGCGCTCGTTACTTGGAAATCAAAGGATTTAATCACTTGGACTGACGAAACGATTATTGATATTCGTGATTTCGGCGGAAAATTTGCTGAAACAACAAGAGCTTGGGCACCGCAGGCTATGTGGGACGCAGAAAAAGGGCAGTATATGGTTTACTGGGCACATTCAACATATCAAGAAAATGTTGCACAGATGTATTATGCTTATACAACAGATTTCAAGACTCTTACCGAGCCACAGCTTTTATATGAACGTCCGGGAATACAGACCATCGACGGCGATATTGCTTATAGCGAAGAAACCGGAAAATATTATCTTTACTTCAAGCATGATGAGGACCAGACAATTGCCTATGTAACCTCTGACAACCTTTCAGGACCATACACAAGTGAGGCGGTTGTGGTTTCTCTTGCACCAACGGGTGTTGAGGGCAGTTCAATTTATAATATTACGGGCACTGACACATGGGTAATGATTATGGATGAATACAGTACCGACCATTACTTTATGCAACAGACAACGGATTTTGAAAACTTCAAGCCCGTTAAATATGAAGACTTCAGTATGGAATTTAATCCACGTCACGGCTCAGTTGTAGCAATAACGGACGCGGAATATGAAGCATTACTTGAAAAATTCCCTTCAAACAATAAGTAAAACAAATAAAACAAAAAGAACGATTCAAACGAATCGTTCTTTTTTGCTATATAATCATATTTGCGATATACAATACTGCAAAGTGTACGGGGTAAAATCCATAGAAAAACCATTTGAATTTCTTACTGCCCAACTTACCGTTGTAAAGGGCAATCAGCGGAATAGCACCGAGTGATAGCCATATAAATGGCAGTGAGTTTTCCATAAGTAAACAATAAACAAATGTGCCAAGGCTAAAAAGTGCAAGTCGTTTTGTCTTTTCTTTTGTGATTACGGGGAAGAAACAGAGTAAAATTCCTGCAATTCCGTAATCAAGATGCACTTTAATGCCAACAAGAGATACAGAATTCTCACAAAAATACATAAATCCTGCAAGTGCGAGCAGATAAACCACAAAAAGACTTATGTAAAATGCACGGGTAAGAGTTTTTTTATTCTTTGCCATTTCAATTTCAAGAAAAATGCAACAAAGTGGAATGGCAAGTGCCAAAGTGAAAAGCACATTGAGATAAATCTCACTTAATCCGCCACTTAAAACATCGCTTACAATGTAAACAATCTGACATAAAATACCGAGAGCGAAAACCTGAAGAAAATATCTTATTTTGTTCTTTGTGTGACGGCAACCCTCGGCAATAAAGAAGGCGAATATGGGCATTGCAAGTCTGCCCACATACCTAAGCCATATGACTTCGGGGAAGAGTAATACACCTGCGTGGTCAAGTAGCATTGAAATACAGGCGATGAGTTTTAGTTTGTTAGAGTTCATAAATTCACGTCCATAATATAACGGCGGGGTCAAGACCCCGCCCTACCGTATAAAGTTTGGTTTTATAATCATTTTGCACTATGCGTTTTGCATTTTGCATTTAATTACTGTTGTGGTGGCATTGAATTCTGCAACATTGATGACATCATACCTTGCTTTTTCTTAGGTGGTTTATATGCAGGTGGGTTTTTCAAGTGTTCTTTAGCCTTTTTACCCGCACCACTTGCAAGGTAAGCATTTACTGCTTCAACTGTCTTTTTGAAATCATCATCAGTAATTTCTGCAAGACAACGGTCAAGGAGTTCTTTTTCGTTGTTGATTTCACCGAGAATTGTTACTACAACAAGGTCCTGAACATCGTTTGAGCCATTTTCATAAATGTCTGATAAAACTTTGAAAAGCTTCTTCATTGTTCTCTGGTCGTTGTAGCGGATTGTTTCCATAATATAACGGTTTGCGTGATTTACAAAGAAATCGTCACCGAGAAATTCTGAATAAGTCTGCACATTGTCGTTCAATGCATCTTTAAGCTCGGGGTAAAGGGCAGTAATACGACTTGCAAGGGTGTATGCGTCATAAGCCTGACCATTCTTTGCTGCAGTTTTTGAGATTGTAGCAGGAGCTTTTTTTGCAACCTGACGTGCTTTTTTGCCGTGTGATGTTACAACGGTGTCGTTAATTTCGTTGCAAAGAGATTTGATTACACGGTCGTCACAGTCGTCAAGGTCAAGAAGATTTGACTCTGTTTTTACAAATTCACCGTCAGTAACCTTTTCCATAATATCAAGAAGATTGTCGTGACTGATAAGACGAATTGTAAGGTCGCCTTTACCAAAATCAACATAGGCAGAATCATTTTCTTCAATAACAGAAGTAACAAGTTCAAAACCCTGTTCATTAAATTTTTCTGTACAGCCCTTTAAAATGGCATTAAGAGCTTCTTTTCTTTCAAGCATATTGAATACCTCTATTCAAAAAATATATATCTCATAGAGTATAACACATTTATTTTCATTTGTCATTAAAAATTTATGAATATTATAATTGATTAGTTAAATATATTGTGATAAAATAAATATATCTATGGCTATGAATCAATTCTGGAGTGATTTTTATGAAAAATGCTTTGATAATTTTCGGCGGTGTATCTTCTGAGCACGACGTTTCAGTAGTTTCTGCATCATCAGTAATCAGAAATATTCCAAAGGATAAATATAATGTTATAATGCTGGGTATCACAAAGCAGGGCGAAATGTTCCTTTATGACGGTGATTTTGAAAACTTGCCAAAAGATAAGTGGCTTACCGATAAATCACATCTTAAAAAGGCTATTATTTCAACTGACCGTGCTGACCGTGGTATTATTGTTTTTAATGACAATGGTTATGAGAAAATCAGAATTGACGTGTGCTTCCCCGTAATGCATGGCAAAAATGGTGAAGACGGCACAATGCAGGGGCTTCTCACCGTTGCGGGTATTCCCTTTGTGGGCTGTAATACAATGGCATCAGCAGTTTGTATGGACAAAGCTATGACGAATGCTATTTGCGACATCAACGGAATTCAACAGGCAAAATGGAAATACATAACAAAATACGATTTTGAGCTTCATGGCAGAGAATTCGCAAGAGAATGTGAAGAATATTTGGGACTTCCCGTGTTCATCAAGCCCGCAAATGCAGGGTCATCAGTGGGTGTTGTCAAGGCAAAAACTCTTGAAGAAATACAACGTGGACTTGATTATGCATTACAATTTGACTCACGTGTGGTTGTTGAAGAAGCAATTTCGGGTGCAGAGGTTGAATGTGCGGTAATGGGTAATGATGAGCCTTTCGCAGGGGCAGTTGGTGAAATTGAGCCAAGCAACGAATTTTATGATTTTGAGGCAAAATATGAGTCCGACAGCGGACTTCATATTCCTGCAAGAATCGGTGAAGAAAAAATTAAAGAGGTACAAGAAAAAGCAATCAAGGCATATAAGGCTTGGGGTTGTTCAGGTCTTGCACGTGTAGATTTCTTTGTAAGATATTCTGACGGTGCGGTGCTTTTGAACGAGCCGAACACATTACCAGGTTTTACAAATATAAGTATGTACCCCATGCTTATGGAAAAAGCGGGGATTTCATATGGCGATTTAATTGATAAACTTTGTACCCTCGCAATCGAAAAATGGGAAAAGGAATTTGAACAGTGAAAAAAGACGCAGTAATCAGAATTGTCAGTATGCAAAGAACTGAAAATGGCGACAATGCGGGCGAAATGTCCGTTGTGGGAACAGTTACATACGGCGATGATAAGAATATTATTGAATATATTGAAAACAATGAAGAAACGGGACCCGAAGAAACAACAATAACAGTTTTTGAGAATGATACTGTGAGTATTATCCGCAAGGGTCAGTTCAGTTCTGAAATGATGGTTGAAAAAAACACCCGTCATCATACCTTTTATATGACTCCGTACGGTGAGCTTACAATGGGTATTTACGGAAATCAGGTTGAGTGGTCAAAAGATGATAAGGGTGCAGTTCTCAAAATGAGATATTCACTTGATTTCAATAACGGATTTGTATCAGAAAACACTATGAAAATATATATTGAGGAGAAATAAGGATGTCTAAATTAGTAAAACAGGCAACTAACGAATTACATACACTTATTGTGGATGCTTTGGGTAAGGCAGTGAGCGAGGGCGAAATCCCCGCCGAGCCAATTCCTTCATTCAATATTGAAGTTCCTGCAAATCGTGATAATGGTGACTATTCATCAAATATCGCATTTGTCTGTGCAAAGGTTTTTCGCCGTGCACCAAAAATGATTGCGGATTTAGTTGCAAAATACATCGAGCTTGACGGTACATATTTTGACTCTTGTACAGTTGCAGGTGCAGGCTTTGTAAACTTTACACTTTCAAAGGATTTCTATGCGGATATTTTGCTTGATGTTAAGTCAAAGGGTAAGGATTACGGCAGAAGTGATTACGGAGAGGGCAAAAAAATCAATGTTGAGTTCGTTTCTGCTAACCCAACGGGCCCAATGCATATGGGTAATGCCCGTGGCGGTGCGTTAGGTGACTGCCTTGCAGCCGTACTTGATATGGCAGGGTATGAAGTAGAAAGAGAATTCTACATCAATGACGCAGGTAATCAAATTGAAAAATTCGGTCTTTCACTTGATATTCGTTATCAGCAGATTTATAAAGGTGAAGATGCAGTTGAATTGCCCGAAGACAGTTATCACGGTGAAGATATCAAAGAAAGAGCACAACAGTTTGCCGATGTTTACGGTGACGAATATATAAACAAGAGTGAAGACGAGAGAAGAAAAGCACTTGTTGAATTTGCTCTTCCTAAAAATATTGAGAATATGAAAGCCAATATGGCGAAATATCGTATTGAATACAAGACTTGGTTTAAAGAAAGTCAGCTTCACAACAGCGGTGCTGTTAAAGAGGTTATTGAATATCTTACAAATAAGGGATTAACTTACGAAAAAGACGGTGCAGTTTGGTACAACAATATCAAGGTGCAGACAGAAATGCTCTTAAAACAAGGCAAAACACAAGAAGAAATCGACAAATTAGAGCTTAAAGACGATGTTCTTATTCGTCAAAATGGTAACCCAACATATTTTGCAGCGGATATTGCTTATCATAAAAATAAGCTCGTTACTCGTGGCTTTGACAAGGCTATCAATATCTGGGGTGCTGACCACCACGGCCACGTTGCACGTCTTAAAGGTGTTCTTGAAGCACTTGACCTTGACAGTAGCCGTCTTGATGTTATTTTGATGCAACTTGTTCGTCTTACACGTGACGGCGAGGTTGTAAGAATGAGTAAGAGAACGGGTAAGGCAATTACACTTGTTGACTTGCTTGAAGACATTCCCGTTGACGCAGTTCGTTTCCTCTTTAATATGCGTGAGCCCGGTTCACAAATGGACTTCGACCTTGATTTAGCGGTTGAACAGTCAAGCCAAAACCCTGTTTACTATTGCCAGTATGCAAATGCTCGTATTCACAGCATTTTGCGTAAGATTGAGGCGGACGGTGTTACAGTTCGTGATTGTAAAAAGGACGAATTAAAGCTTTTGACTGCTCCCGAAGAAATCGAGCTTATCCGTCACCTTGCATCTCTTACAGACGAAATTGTGAACTCTGCAAAGAACTATGACCCTGCAAAAATTACTCGTTATTGTATCGACTTGGCAACTCTTTTCCACAAGTTCTACAATGCTTGTCGTGTTG
>JAZNZJ010000041.1:0-28395 GCA_045594885.1 Candidatus Fimenecus sp.
ACAGATTTACCCTGAGAATCAGCAAGTTTCTTAATATCTTCTTCTTCTGTTGGTACGAACTCATGAAGTGGTGGATCTAAGAAACGGATTGTAACTGGGTTACCTTCTAATGCTTCGAATAATCCTTCAAAGTCTCCCTGCTGATATGGAAGAATCTTATCAAGAGCTGCTTCTCTTTCTTCTACTGTATCTGCACAGATCATTTCACGGAATGCTGCAATTCTGTCTTCTTCGAAGAACATATGCTCTGTACGGCAAAGACCGATACCTTCTGCACCAAGTTCACGAGCTTTTCTAGCATCTGCTGGAGTATCTGCGTTTGTACGAACTTTAAGTGTACGATATTTGTCAGCCCAAGACATGATTGTACCAAATTCACCAGCGATTGTAGCGTCTACTGTTGGGATAAGACCTGCGTAGATGTTACCTGTTGTACCATCGATAGAAATTTCAGAACCTTCTGTAAATACCTTGCCAGCTAATTCAAACTTCTTGTTTTCTTCATCCATCTTGATTTCGCCGCAACCTGATACACAGCAAGTACCCATACCACGAGCAACAACGGCTGCGTGAGATGTCATACCGCCACGAACTGTAAGGATACCCTGAGAAGCCTTCATACCTGTGATGTCTTCAGGTGATGTTTCAAGACGAACAAGAACAACCTTTTCGCCTCTTTCGTTCCATTCAACAGCATCTTCAGCTGTGAATACAACTTTACCACAAGCAGCACCAGGAGATGCACCAAGACCCTTACCAGCAGGAGTAGCAGCCTTAAGAGCAGCTGTGTCAAACTGTGGGTGGAGAAGTGTATCGAGGTTTCTTGGGTCAATCATAGCAACTGCTTTCTTCTCGTCAATCATACCTTCGTCAACGAGGTCACAAGCAATTTTAAGAGCAGCCTTAGCTGTTCTCTTACCGTTTCTTGTCTGGAGCATATAGAGTTTACCAGCTTCAACTGTAAATTCCATATCCTGCATATCTCTGTAGTGGTCTTCAAGAGTAGCACAAACTTTAACGAAATCAGCATATGCTTCTGGGAACTTTTCAGCCATCTGTGCGATTGGCATTGGAGTTCTAACACCAGCAACAACGTCTTCGCCCTGTGCGTTTACAAGGAATTCACCCATAAGACCTTTTTCACCTGTAGCTGGGTCACGAGTAAATGCAACACCAGTACCGCAATCGTCACCCATGTTACCGAAAGCCATCATCTGAACGTTAACAGCTGTACCCCATGAGTAAGGAATATCGTTATCACGACGGTAAACGTTTGCACGAGGGTTGTCCCATGAACGGAAAACAGCCTCAACAGCACCCATAAGCTGTTCTTTTGGGTCTGATGGGAAATCTTTACCGATTTTTGCTTTGTATTCAGCCTTGAACTGACCTGCAAGTTCTTTAAGGTCTTCAGCTGTAAGCTCAACGTCCTGAGTTACGCCTCTGTCCTCTTTCATTTCGTCGATAAGCTGTTCGAAGTATTTCTTACCAACTTCCATAACAACGTCAGAATACATCTGAATAAATCTTCTGTAGCAGTCATATGCCCAACGAGCATTACCTGACTTAGCAGCCATAACCTCAACAACTTCTTCGTTAAGACCGAGGTTAAGAATTGTGTCCATCATACCTGGCATTGAAGCACGAGCACCTGAACGAACTGAAACAAGAAGTGGATTTTCTTTATCACCGAATTTTTTGCCGGTAATTTCTTCCATCTTGTCGATGTACTCCATGATTTCTGCCTGAATTTCATCATTGATTTTTCTGCCATCCTCATAGTACTGTGTACAAGCTTCTGTTGTAACTGTGAAGCCCTGAGGAACTGGAAGACCGAGACTTGTCATCTCTGCAAGGTTAGCGCCTTTACCACCGAGGAGTTCACGCATTGAAGCGTTACCCTCTTTGAAAAGGTAAACAAACTTTTTGCTCATTTTTATACCTCCAAAAAAATATTAACATAGTAATTGTAAGTGCACCAATACGCACTGACACACTTAACCTTATAAATTGTAACAGAATTTACTATTATTTTCAATAGTTTTTACCTAATTTTTTCTTCGCATTCAATTTTGTTCATTTATTGCCAAAATTAGTTGATTATCTTCATAGACTTTTGGTGTTTTTTGTGGTATTATCATTAGCAGATAACAATATTAAGGTGATTATTTTGGAACTTTTGACTTATGAGATATTAAATGCTAGCGGTGAGGCAGACAAAAATGCCTTGCCGATGTTTTCTTGCGACACTTACCCCTGCTTTATTGATTTGGCTTTTAACAAGAATATGAGTGTCCGTGATGTAATGGTGGTTTTTCCTGAAAATACAGATGTAAATTATGAAATTCTTTCAAGCCTTGACGGTGTGAATTTTTATCATCTCGGTAAAAGCGGAAAGATTGCCCGTTTTATAAGAATTTTCATAAAGTATTACGGCGGGGCACGTCCCACAATTAACAATATTGAAGTTTTAGGTGAGGAATGCTCTTTCCCCGCAAAGAAAACGCCATTTCGTGAGCCCCTCCCCTTTTATGAAACCGAATATGCAAAAGAAATTTCTGATGACGAAATTTTAGATGATGTAAAAGGCATTATTTCACGTACAATCGGTGAAAAATATGTGCCACAATTCGAGTTGCGTCTTGACCGCAGATTGAAAGACGAGTATTTCACCGTTGAGTCACTTCGTGGTAAAATTATACTCATTTCTAATAGCGGTTTGGGACTTGCGTCGGCATTCAACTGTTATCTAAAAGAGGTTTGCAATTGTCACGTTTCCCGTTTTGGCAAACAGGTAAATCTGCCACACAATCTGCCACAGGTTAACGGTAAAATTGACCGCACTACAAAGTGTAAATACAGATATGCATATAACTATTGCACACACTCTTATTCAATGGCATTTTGGACGGAACAAGATTGGCAGAAAGAAATTGATTTTCTCGCTCTTAACGGTGTAAATTTAGTGCTTGATATTCTCGGAATGGAAGAGGTTTACCGACGCTTTCTCACAAAGCTTGGGTATCGTCACCGAGAAATCAAGAATTTCCTTGTAGGGCCTGCATATTACGCATGGTTTTATATGAGCAATATCTGTGGTGTGGGTGGTCCTGTTCACGACGATTTTTTCTATGAAAAATGCGAAATGGCACGTAAAAATCACCGAAGAATGCAAGTTCTTGGTATAAATGTGGTTTTACAGGCTTACACGGGAATGGTGCCCCGAGATATAAACAGAAAAGATAGAGATGTGCCCACTATTGAACAAGGCAAATGGAAGGGCATTGAAAGACCTTTAATTGTCAGCCCCGAAAGTGTGCATTATGTTAAATATGCGAAGATTTTCTATGAATGTCAAAAAGAAGTTTTCGGTGACATCACAAACTTTTATGCGGGTGACATTTGTCACGAGGGCGGTAAGCTGGGCAAAAAGGCAAAAGATGCTTACACAAACGTTATGCAAAGTATGTTAAGCTTTGACAAAAATGCGATGTGGGTTATTCAATGCTGGTCACTCAACCCAAACAAAAACTTTACCAATGCGGTTAAGCAATACCGTGATGACCACATAATGATGCTCGACTTACATTCTGAAAAAATAAATCACAATGCAAACAGATTCAGCCGACTTGCAAAATACGGTAATGTATTGACGGGCTTACTTAACAACTTTGGTGGTAGGCACGGACTTTACGGTCCTGTTGACACAATACCGAAGATGCTTTGCGAGGCATCAACAAGACCTAATTTCAAGGGAATTGCCTTAACCTCAGAAAGCACAAATGTTAACCCGATAGTTACTGATATTTTCTTCTCTTGCGTGTGGGAGGATATTACGAATGTTGAAGAATGGGTACAGAAATACGCTCTCCGCCGTTACGGTAAAGAGAGTGAAAATATTTCGGATAGTATGAAAATTCTTCTTGACACCGTTTATGCAGAAGAAAATTGCACAAGTATGTTCGGTGCACCCGAAAGTATGGGCTGTCGCCGTCCCCTTGACCCTGAAGCCAAGATGTTTACGGCACGTGGCTCGGTAAAAATTTCATATTCAAGAAGCAAATTTGACGAGGCAGTGAGCCTTTTCCTTAAAGATTATGACAAATTCAAGGATAACGAATGTTATATCTATGATGCGGTTGATTTGTTGCGTCAGTCAATTTCAAACAAATTGACAAGCACCGTGAAAAAGACTGTTTCGGCATATAAATCAAAAGATTATTTTGCATTTATGGATTACAGTGAAAAACTATTAGAGCTTTTTGACACACTTGACAGAGTGTTGCTTAATAGTAAATATTTTTCATTCTCGTCTTATTATGAGCCCGTTGTGGAATATACTGACAAGCTTGATGATTTCACAAAACAGCTTTACAGAATAAACGCAAAGGCACTTATTACCACATGGTATTGCCGATTACTCGCTGATAAAGGTAATCTTCACGATTACGCACACCGTCAGTTCGGTGATTTGATGAACTCTTTCTATAAAATGAGATGGGAAAAGCTTATTGAGCAGGTTAAAGTTGAAATGGACGGCGGAAAGCCACAGGAGATTGATTGGTTTAAGCACGAATGGGATTGGGTATTGAGTGATACAAAATACACCAAGAAAGTACGTGAGGATAGTTTGAAAGCACTTGGTAAGCAGATATTGTGAGTGCAAAATGCAAAGTGCAAAATGTATTGATGATTTTACGAATATAAAAATAGAGTACGGAGTTTTAATTTCCGTACTCTTTTTTTAGCAAATTTGAAATTGGCGGGATAAATACTATCTACAAGTAATGTCATTCTGAGGAACGCAGTGACGAAGAATCTCAACCAAACAGAGATTCTTCGCGACCCTCAGAATGACACAAAGAAACCTACAACCCCCAATTCATCAAATAAAACGGGGACGCCGAGTTGGCGTCCCTTATATTTTTATTCCGCTGTTTTAATTCGAATTGATGTTACCGAATATGCCGGAATTGTGTAATTGAATTCGCTTGATATACCATCAAGAGTGAACTCTTTCATTGTAAGGTGTGTGGATTCGTCCGCACCAAGAACATTATCATTTTGGAGTGAATTACCCGCAACCTGATTAACAATTGCTTGACTCTGTACATTTGCATTATCAAGTTTTACTGCAACTGTTCTTGCATTTTCTGTAACATTTACAAACTTGATGATAATATCACCGTTATCATCCGTGCTTACTACTGTATATGTTTCTGCTTCTGACTCTGAACCGAATTTATAGTCAATATAAAGTTCATCATCAATATAGCATTTTACATTATAACCATTTACTTCGACCTTAAGATTATAAGTCTTTCCTGTTTCAATTACGCAATCTTTAACAGTGCCTACAACCTGACCTGTTTTAACGTTATTTTCCATCACCTGAAGGCAAGAAACTGTATTGCCCCAGCCACCAATATTCCAGAAAATATTGTTGTCAGTGCCTTGAACTGCGAAAGGAATCAAGAAACCTTCGCCACCATCAAGTTTTGTTGCTTCAACTGTGTATGTATAATTAGTCCAATTTTTATCGCCGAAATATGCAACACTACCTTGGTCACTGTAATTCATTTCGGTTGTTGTATTTGTAAGTGCACCTTTTTTAATCTTCCACTTACCATCTGTAGGGAATTCCCAATTTGACTTTGAGAAAATATTACACTTATCCTCGGCAAGTATTTCACCCGTTGCATTGTCAACAACCTTGATATTGTCAAACTTTGCAGATGTGTACCAAGTACCTACACCCACCATACCTTTAAGGTTTTCTTGCTCTTTTTCTGCACCATCAAGAGTATGCTTAAGTACCGCTGAACCCTGATTGCGTGAGAAAAGCTTCTGCACATAATAGCTTATTGAGCCCATTGCGGTGTCATTGTCAAACCAAATAAGGTTTGGCGCCCAATGACGTGCAATTGTACTGCTGAAAAGTGGTGCATATGCCGCCATAGTGACAATATCGCCGTTTCTTTCAAGACCAGTCATATATGCAGCCTCGGCAAGTGCCGCATTAAGAGTGTTGCTCTTTGCCGCATATTCACCAACGAATACGGGAATCGCACCGCCGTAAAGAGTATCGGTCATTTCTGCTACCGCTCTCTTATAATTATCTTCGTCATAATAATCTGTATTCTGTAAGAACCAAATTGGGTCGTTGTAATAGTGTTGGTCAGTTGCGCCTGCAAAATCCAATACATTTGTTGAATTCATTTCTTTGAGTTCGTTTTGAGCATACTCGTATGATGCAAGATAGTTAGCACCGCTTGTACCGTCATCTGCACCCGATGAATAGATAAGTTCAAGACCTTCATAAAGCTTGGGATTTTCAGCCTTTGCTTTATTGAATGCTTCAAGGAATGCAGTATAACGTTCAAAATAATCTGCACCCTCCTGCTCATTACCTACACAGATGTATTTGAGTTCAAATGGCTCGGGATGACCGAGAGATGCTCTCACCTTACCCCATGTTGAATTGACATCACCACGGCAGAATTCAACCAAATCGAGCATATCCTGAATATACTGCTTGAATTCGGCTGACTCCATTGGAACAGGACCTCTGCCACGCATTTGACAGTAAAGTCCGCAATTAAGCACGGGCACACCAACAGCACCAATATCTTCTGCAAGTTGGAAGTACTCATAGAAACCAAGTCCGTAAGAGAAAAAGCTTGGGTAAAGGTCGTCGGTAATATCAAAATTAGTCCAGATGCTAACACCCTGACTTCTAGTTGCCACATCACCGTATTTGCCATTGAATAAAAGAGGAAGTCCGTCGCTGCCCACACCGATTGAATCCTTCCAATCATATGCAGAAACTTCGTCATAACCCTCAATTACACAGCCACCTGGAAAACGCAAGAATTTAGGTTGAATTTCTTCAAGTAATTCGCCCAAATCTTTTCTTACACCGTTTTCTCTGCCCTTAAATGTATCTTCAGGGAAGAGTGAAACCACATCAAACCATACAATGCCCTTATCAACTAAAAGTTGCAATGTAACACCCGCATTTGCAGTAACTGATGATGTGAATTCAACTGAATATTTCTGCCATTCGCCGTTTACACCGCTTACTGTTGCAGATGCAATAGCCTTGCCGTCAACAGCAATATTTGCCTGAATGTCACCTGAATATCCGTCAGGGGATTTTGCATAGAATGACAATTTGTATTTAGCATCTTTTTCGATTCTCATTCCGTCAAGAAAACCTCTGTTTTCTGCACCCGCTTTAGCGTCACCATTATTTGTAACAATCAAATATGTTGTGTTATTTTCATTAAGACAGGTTTTAACATCTGTTTTTGCTTTAAGCTCTGCATTGTTTACAGATGTCCAACGATAAAGTCCGTCATCCTGTGCCAATGCGGTGAATTCAAACGAGCGGTTTGACACCATTTCTGCATAAAGACCACCGTCTGCCGCAAAATTGATGTCTTCAAAAAAGATACCGAAAAGCAAATCGCTGATGTCGTGAATTTTATCACCCGCATCTACAGAAAGACTGTAATTTGCATTTTCTTTGTTATAAGCACCAATCTCATTAGCACCCGTATTGTTTACTTTAATTTCTTCAGGCTTGGGCTCGTCATTATTAACCGGCTCATTTGGTGAGCAAGCAGAGAATAATGCAACAAACACCATTAGAATTGCAAGAAGAACTGAAATCGATTTTTTCATAAACCAATCCCCCTAATTTATAGTCATATAAATTATAAAGTATTTGGATAATTGTGTCAATAAAGAATATGAATGGTATTGCATAAATCATCTTGGTAATTTGGGGGTTGTTGAATTGAATGCAAAATGCAAAACGCAAAGGGCAAAGTGTTGGAACTGCGACGCATTTTATCCCCCCTTCCGTCACCTACGGCGACACCTTCCCCTCGTAGGGGGAAGGCTATGTTTGGGCTCCACCCTTGAGGGGGAGCTGTCTGCGAAGCAGACTGAGGGGGGTATCTTAAAAGACCCCGACAAATTCAAATTTATTGTTGCAAAAAAATAACGGCGGGAGCAAGCCCCCGCCCTATAGAACATCATTATTAAACCCGACAAATTCTTATTTGTCTTTACTTATTACTTTTTTCTGCCAAGACCATTTGCCACATTCGGGGCATTTCATATATCGTGTGCGGTTAATGTGCATAGCCCACAATACACTACTGTAAGTCGGCACATATTTATGATGGCAATGCTTACATTCATAAAATCCTGCAACTTGCTCAATTTTCAACAAACAGAATGCTATGACGAAAATAAACACAAAGCCTATGCTACCCAACACTATTCTTAACCAATCTGTCATCGGCACATAGCACGCTACAAATATGAGTGCCAAGCACAATATTACGCCAACTACGCCCATAACAATTTCAACGCTTAATAATCGTTCATCGGCTTTTTCTTTTTCTTTTACCATTTTAATTAGGTTTTTTTCTAAATTTTCATCGTAGTTATTCATTGCAACTACCTCCCCACTTAATAAATCATTTACACTAATGCCCAAAGTAGCACAAAGTTCAAGCATTATTGATGAGTCAGGCAAGGACCTGCCGTTTTCCCATTTTGACACAGCACGGTCGGTGATATTAAGTTTCTCCGCCAACTGCATCTGAGTAAGACCATTCTTTTTTCTGCATTCGGCAATAAACTTGCCAATTTTAATTTGGTCCATACTGTTGCCTCCTTTCAAGATTAGTGTAAATGGTTTTTACTTTAAAATCTACATACCGTTGGTTGAGTGTGGGGATTTTTATATCAACCAACGGATTGGTGGTAGTATCATATCTATTTTTTGTTTCTATTCTAATTTTTGGTATGTTCATTACGTGTTAGAATTGGCATCTCTGTCATTCGAAGTCTTGCGCAACCATATGGGCAAAGTTCGATTTTCTGAACTTCAGAAATTGGACTTGTTGATTTGGGCGTTTTTCTTGCAACACTTCTGTACGGGAATTTAAGTCCCCAATTGATTTGTTGCATTTTTGCCTTTATGGTTACAGGTGGATTTTTCTGTGAAAACGGAATATCACTTACACCATTGAAATTCAATTCAAAATCTGCAGATGAATAGCCATAATTCCAAGATGTTTTTGGTATAAACTGATAGTCACAATATGGGAATTTGCGTTCAACACCTTTTTTTATATACTCTCTCATTTTCTTTTCATATTCAATCGGAACAGAGAAAAGAAGTGAGCCCATCTGCAAAGCATATAGGTCATTCGGTCTCTTTTTAAGTAATGGTGTTGCGGTGAACTCCAATTCGATTTCTGTTTTGCCGTTTTTTATTGCAATTTCGAGGTCTTTAGCTTCAGCACCTTCGCCATTAACTTTAAGATTTTTTGCAAAAGACGGTATGCGTATTACAAAGTCAAAATCTCTTTCTGCTTCAATATAATAGTGCATTTTGTTCTCAAACGGGTAATTAGTTTCAAGTTTAATTACAACTCCATTATCGTTCAAAACCGACGGCAACATAACTGAGTTGATTATAGTGTCACCTTTATGCATAAATGATGAAAGAGCAAATTTAGGCCAACCCTGATTGAAGTTTGCAGTACAGCAACCGAAATTGGGCTCGAGTCCGAATGTGTGTGCATAAGGACCATTTGTGCTCCACGGTGCCATAATCATTGTTTTTTGACAAGCAATCTGATTAACTTGCTGAACATATTGATGAGTCCACATATCTTCACTTAGTGTGGCAGGTAAGGCATTAAACCCGAGCAATTCAAGTCGCTCTGCCCATTTATTTTCACCTGTGTGAGCAAAAATTTCTTCATAGGAATACATCTGCTCAACTACCGCACAGCACTCTGTACCTCTTGTAGGGTCAAGACCTGAAAGCACCTCGTCCCCTGTAAAGCCTTCAAATGCAGTACCGTTATACATATCAAGAATTTTGCGAAGTTTTTCTGCATTATCGGTATATTCTTCACCGAGCAAATCGTGTGAAACCGCTTCGCTTTTAAGCATCATAGTCATATTTACTATGTGAGTATTCAATACCCACATATGACTTGGCTTCTTCCATTTTTCTGTTGCTGTATTATAGTCAAAGCCCTGTTCTTTGATAATTTTTGCAAGGTCTTTTATCCAGTCTTCGCCATACTTTTCATATATGAAATTAAGTGAAATAAATGACTCAAACCATCTGTATTTTGCCCACTGAAAAAGTTTTATTTCGCCACTTTTAAGCATCTCATAATAGTTTTTGAGAACTCTGTAAACAACTTGTGGTATTCTCTCATCCCCTGAGCAATCATAATAAACCTTAAGAACTTTACAGATGAGCTGTATTGCCCAAGTGTCATATTTTGCTCTTTCCTGCTTTTTACAAGGGCAAATCCAACCGTCATCTTCCTGTGCTGAAACAATTGCGTCTATGTATCTTTTTGCAGTTGCAATCATTTCTTCATTTTCAAGAAGATATGCTAATGGAATGAAGCCGTCAAGCCAATAAGGAACTCTTTCCCAACCCTCACGATTTCCGCCAATCCACGCACTGTCACGAATATCGGGCCATATTTTGTGAAGATTACCACTGAGTCCCTCCGCCTGAATTTCAAGTTGACGGCGAAGCCAACCCTCAGGCTTAATTTCTTTAGATGTATAGAAATTCCATTTATTCATATTATGCTACCTCAACATTTTTCTTTTCTTCAATATCAAAGCCTTTTTTGATAAGGAAGTACAGAGGAATTAATGCCAATATGCTTACCACACCTGCCCAAAGGAACATATTCTTTGCGGGTACTATTACTTCTGCGTTTGCTTCATTTATAATTGTCTGTGCAGCCGCCTGACATGCCCAATCACCAATAACAGGACCTATAACCATAGGAAGAAGCACAACAAATATCATTCTTATTCCTTGAAAAAGACCTGCTTTACCTTCGGGAATAAAGTCTTTTACGGTAGCACCAAAGAGAATGTTAACCATAGCATTACCAACAACAACCGGCAATATGCTTACGATAATAACATAAATACTTGTGCTTGTTGAAAGAAGTAAAAATCCCAAGGTCATTGCAACAACACCAACTACAAGGCAGAAACCCTTTTTTTCTGTTGAAAGTTTAAGAAGTTTCACAATGCAAACAAGAAGAATAGCGACAACTACCAATGCAGTTATAATAACGGAGGGCTTAAGAATATTTGCAATACCACCATTATCTGGAATAACCACATACTGAACATATGTAAGAAGATAAGGATAGAAAACTTGGAACGAAATTATTGCAAAGCAGAATGAGATAAGAGCAAGATAAAGTCTTGAATTCGCCTTTACTACTGATGGCTTAAAGCCATAGAAAAGGTCCGCCCAATAATTAGAAGAGCTTTCAATCTGTTGTGTGCGTGGTGGGTCTTTAATAACGAAAAGACCTACTACACCGCATAAAGATACCACAATACCAAGCCCTATGAAAAAGACTTTGTAAGTAATTGTGCCTGCCTGAGCGAAGCTTCCTACACCCGTTACCGCAAATGAAGAAATAGTACCGACAACCGACAATACAGTTTCAACAATCGGTCTTTGCTTAGGTACGGTAACATCAGTTACCCACGCCTGAAATGCCGCATCATTACTTGTTGAGCCCATAAAGGTCATTACAATATCCATCAAAATAACAAACCAAACAGTTGTACCGAGAATTTTAGCCTCGTCTGTAAGATTGAATAAGTTTGCCACATTCTCTTTTGTGATAAAGCCGAACATCGCTGTAACTATACCCCAAAGAATATAGCCTACTGATATAAACATCTTACGATTTTTCAGTTTGTCGCTGAGAGCACCCATTATAAATGTTGTAACCACCGCTGCAATAGCAGAAAGTGCAACCATACGTGCAACTGCGGTTGTAGCTTCCATTGAGCCTATGATAGCAGCCTGTGAAACGTCGGCATATATTTCATTTGTAATAAAGGTATTGAAATACATATTTTCAGTATTCCACGCAACCCCACCCATAAAGCAGAATAGGATAATTATAAACCAATTCTTTTTGCTGAGTTTTTCTTTAATCATTTTCTCATTTCCTTTACATAGAAATCATTCTGCCAAGACCTGATATGTTACATCCTCAAACTGCATTGAAACTTCTTCACGGTTAAAACCTTCAAGGTCATATCTGTCTGAATAGAAATTGTATTTGTCAATAGTGAATGTGCTATCAGGTTTGCAGGTAATCATAGTGCAACCTCTTTGAGAGCCGAGTTTATCAATACCCGAATATGCAAAATAGTCAATACTGTAACCGTAGCTGAATTGAATACCCTTGTATTCAAAAGTGGTATTGTTAACATGGTCGTGACCGTTAAACATTGCTTTTGTGGATTTAAGTTCAACCATTTTTTCAAAAAGGTCATCTTCACCGTAACCGCAACACACCTGTCTGCCTTCTTCACCTATTATACCTTCAATATATTTAAAGTCATCTGTATCTGTGTAGCCGTTTTCACGGAACTCGTTCCAAGCGTCATCCATTTCTACCAAAGGAATATGGAAAAAGGCAAGAGATTTAACGGGTACTGCCTCTGCACTGATTTTTTCATTTTCAGCATTCATTCGCAATATTTCAGATTCATACCACTCAACCTGATTAGGATGAACATTATCATATGTACCCTTAATGCTTTCAATAATATTATCCTTAACATAAGCCTGAGAGTCAATTAAAATTAATGACTGAGTAATTATTCCCTGTGAATTCTTAATCTCAATGGTGTGGTTTCCGTAGCCGTCAATATCTTCAGGACCTGACTGGAACAAGCAATACTTATATTCTTCATTTTCATAGAATTCTGCAATTGCTTCTCTGTCAAAATAGGAATATGCCTCTGCATCGTGATTACCGAAAGTAACATCCCAGTAAACACCCAGGCTTTCCATAAGATTTGCAAATGCCTTTATACCGCTGTAATTATTGAAAGTACCCGCTCTGTAGGGCACAGGGAACGTGATGTCACCCGTTGCAATAACAAGGTCGGGCTTTTCTTTTGTTATCATTGTAGCGACCGCATTGAGTGCTTTTTCGTCAACAGTTTTTGAAAGAAAACCACCACCGATATGAATGTCGGTAAGGTGCATTACTTTAAAATCTTCATCGGTTGTAAAATACCAATTTCCCTTTTCATCCTTTTGGGGAACAAGCTGATTTTCAAACTCAATCTTGTTATATGTATTCCCTTTTTTCAAAAGATTCTGAACTGACAAAAGATTGAGCCCTGCAATTACAATTGCAAGAACAATAACAATAGAAAAAATAGTAAACAAGACCTTTTTCCCCTTTTTATTTTTTGCTCTTTTCACAATATTTTCTCCTTTCAAATGACACTTTTAATATTTATCAGGTTGTTGCCCATTGTGTGCCAACCATTTGCATTCAGTTATTTCCATATTAGTAAAGGTTGCTTTGAATGACGAGTTTTCAGGGCTACACGCATAAATACCGAACTTGATTATTCCGCCACCATTCCACATATGGCAAACACGCATTTGTGAATAAATTATTCCGTCAGTTGAACATTCAATACAATAATCGTCTTCTCTGCGACTAAATCTGTACCACATAGATTTGATTGACGTATCAATGGTAGTGGTTGCCCAATCGGAATAGCCGTTATTGGTAACAACACTTCCCAAATGCTGAAATTCTTCGTTTTCATATTCTATTGAGCCCTTCAGCCAATTTTCGCTGTCAAGATACATTACTACTCCGCATTGGTCAAATCTTTGTTTGCTTTGAAACTCGGTTTTCACAATAAATGAGAAGTATTTTTCATCGGTTTCAATTTGCAGAACGGGTGCGTTGTCGTTTCTGAAATGATAATACGTTCTCTGCCACAAATCAGTATGTGGCTCTGTAATAATTTCAACCTTATCCTCTGTGATAGTGTACTGTTTTGGTGCTCTTATCCATTTTAATTCATTTGTATTGATTTTCATTACATAACACCTCAAAATCCCTTTTGTTACGCATATTATATCATTACTGCAATTTCTCTTCAATCCCCTTTTCAGTGATTAATATTGAAGATTTTTGCACTTGAATAAAAAATTATACATTGCACAAACTACTCAAAAGGAGTGTCAATATGAACGAAAATACAAATAATATAAGTGGCAGTGAACTTGTTAAAAATACTCTCGACGAAATTCCGAATGCAAAGGGCAATGCAAAGCGAATTACAGGGCTTGTGAAAGAAAACGGACGTGTTACGGGTTATCAATTATCAGATAATACAATCGTTGAAAAGCCGAGGGCTGTGCAAATGGCAAAGCAGGGCGAAATTGCAGGTGTTGGTATTGCTCATCGTGGTGACAACGAATATCTTAAATCAATTCCCAACAATAAAGAAAACGATAATCTTGGCAATTTACCGTCAGTTACAGTTGAATAAATAAAATTAGGGAGCAAGCTGTAGTTTTTACACTCAATTTGTTCCCTGATTTCATTATTACTAATTCTTTACAATCAATTCGTCATTATGATATAATTTGATTATAAATATGCTAAAACACATTTGAAATGGGGTGTAAGTATGCAATCTGTCACATCAAGGATTTTGTGTGCTTGTTTACGGGCGATTTTTCATTCGCCTTTCGTTGATAATTCAAATATGTCAAATAAAGCAGGCAAGAAAACAAAAGAATTCAAATCCCATTACAAACCATCAAAATGTTTTACTTTTTCACGTCACAAATGTAATAATTGTTATTATGAAATACTTGAAAATAAAAACCATAAAACCGACAAAGTCATTCTTATGCTTCACGGTGGAAGTTTTAAGGTTAAACTAATTGATATGTACCGCCGACTTGCCGAGAAATACAGTAATCTGCTTGACGGTGCAACAGTGGTGAGTGTTGATTACAGAACTTTTCCGCAGTACGAACACCCTGCACAGTTACTTGACGCAAAAGATGTTTATCTTGAAATGATTGCGTGTGGAATTAAGCCTGAAAATATTATCGTAATCGGTGACAGTGCCGGTGCAAATCTTGCAGTTACAATTACACTATGGTTACGTGACAACGGTTATCCTCTCCCCGCACAAATTGTCTGCTTTTCGCTTTGGGCTGATATGACATCAAGCGGTGAGTCGAGAGTGAAAAATGCTTATCTTGACCCATTCGGTGGAATTGCAAAACGCAAATCCATTGAGGGCAATTGGGATTATCTACATAGAATTTCGGCTTATGCTGAAAATATAGACAGAACTAATCCTTATGCCTCCCCCGTTTTTGCGGATTTCAAGAGTTTTCCGCCTACTACTTTGGTATGTGGCGGCGCAGAAATGGATGAGAGCGACAATGACCGAGTTTTCAAGAAAATGAAAGCATCGGGAGTTAATGTTGAACTTTACAAATACGACGGTATGTTTCACTGTTTTCAGTTAATTCCATTTTTGCCCGAAAGCCGTGATGCTTACAAGAAAGTTTTTAATCGAATAAGGAGTGTAACAAATGAACTTGAATGATAAATTTTTACTGGAAAGATTACCGAAAATCGCAGAAGAAAACCTTAATACTCCCATTGCCAATCTAAAATTCATCGGTGGGGGTAGTTTCGGCAAGGTTTACAAATGCACAAAGCAAGACGGTGAAACTATCATTCTTAAAGCATACCATGTGAGCGGAATGGAAATGACCGAGGCTGAACAGTTAAAACTGCTCGGTGCGAATACAAGTGTTAAAATGCCACGGGTGTATTTCACTCACAATGATGATGAAATCGCAGTTTTGTGTATGAGCTTCATTGACGGCAAGAATGCACTTGACCCCTTGTTCCTTTTCAAAAGTAAGATTCAAAAGCAGGCATTCGCAAATGATGTTGTTGACGGAATGTTGGAGTGGCACAGGGTCAAGGGTGAAAAATTCGGCTATCTCGAAAATGCGACTTGCGACAGTTGGAAAGATTTTTACATAGAAAATAAGGTACAACGTGACCTTGCAGGGCTTAAAAAGTTAATGGACGAGGGGAAATACAGTAAGAAAAACTATGATTTACTTTGCCGTGGGCTTGATATTTTCAAAGAAGTTGCAAATGAGCCCGAAAGCCCCGTGCTTATTCACGGCGACCTTAACATTATGAACATTATGGCAGACCCCAAGACTATGAAACTGACGGGATTTATTGACCCATGCGGTTCAATGTGGGCTGACCCTGAGTATGATTTGTTCCAGTTTCTCAATATGTGGGGAAATGCCTATAAACTCTATGACACCTACAAATCAAAATGCAAAATGAGTGAGCATTGCGATTTCAAGGTTGCATTTTACGGTGCATTCCACGAAAATTCAATGCGACTTAAAGGCGGACTTGTCGTGCCCGTGTGGGAAATACAGAATAATATCCGCCTAAAAAAAGCAATGGCAAATTATTAAAATTAAATATTAGTATCTTTCAAATATGCATTATAATTGGTTTAACAAATTTGAATTTGTTGGGGTAAATAATAATGTCCGGTAGGGCGGGGTCTTGACCCCGCTGAATAACATATAATAACTCAACGGCGGGGTCAAGACCCCGCCCTACCATAAACAGTACATTCAAAAGAAACCTACAACCCTCCAATTTATCTAACTCTTTTCACTCTCTTTTTAATGGAGGAAATCAACTATCTAATATAAATGCTAAAAAAATCAAGTGATTTAGAGAAAAAAAGAAAACAGTCACACATTGTGTGACTGTTTCTTTTTGGTGATCCACCGGAGATTCGAATTATAGACTCACAATGCGAATGAGGTATTCGCATTGTGCTCTTCGCTAAAAACAATCCACTGGATTGTTTTCTTAACGCTCAGACTCTCACGAGTTCGAATCTCCACATAAATAATGCAATAAAAAAAGACAGGTCAAAAGACCTGTCTTTTTATTTGGTGATCCACCGGAGATTCGAACTCCGGACACCTTGATTAAAAGTCAAGTGCTCTGCCAACTGAGCTAGTGGATCATATAATCCCGAATATATTCGGGAATCTTTGTTAGATGAACATCATTACAACAACTGTAACGAGTGCAAGAATGCAGAAAACACCAACTACAATTTTTGTTGCGAAAGCAACTTTTGCTTCAGTTGTTCTGCTCTTATTCTTGTCAAAAAATGATTCGGAAGCACCACCTGAAATGGCACCAAGTCCCTGCTGATTGCCTTCTTGCATCATAACAAGAGCAATGATAAGAAGTGCCAAAACAATAAGAACTACACCGAAAACTATCTGAAGTGCTGTCATTTCACGTAACCTCCAAACACCATAGATTTCATAGCCTTGATATTCTATCACACTGTTTTGAAAATTGCAACCCTTTTTTTTAAAAAAGTGGAATTTTTTTCAATGAATTTTTATAACATATTTTATCATACTATTATTGCAGACGATAAGTATTTAATTTGCGTTTGCTTTCATCGTCTGCACCGACCGTTTTATGCGGTCGGTTTTGTTTTTTTGTGAAAAAAGCAACGGCGGGAGCGGTAAGAATTAGACGAATTAGGGTTTGTAGAACTCTTTTAGGATACCCCCCCTCAGTCAAATGCTACACATTTGCCAGCTCCCCCTCAAGGGTGGAGCCCAAGATAGCCTTCCCCCTACGAGGGGAAGGTGGCACGAGCAAAGCGAGTGACGGAAGGGGGGCAAAGAATTCTACAAATTCAAATTTGTTAAACGAACGAAATTGCATGAATTTAGAATGTAAGCTGTTCGCCTTGGTCCTCTGCGCTTAGTATTGCACCGTTTGCAGGAAGAGTCTTTGTTCTGTAACGGCCGGGCTTTGCAAACATATTGTCGGTAAAATCGCTTACCGACTCAACTCTGTGACCTTTTTTCAAATTCATTACAGCAACGCCCTGACTATCCTTTGTTGTCTTAGAAGAAATTGCACCCGAATTAAAGAGAAGGTATCTTCCCGCTGACGATTTAATTACATATTCCTTATCAACGGGGGCATAAATCGGTGCTACCAACGGGCTCTTATCAGAATAAGCCTTAATGAGTTTTTTACGGTTGGTTTTAGTTTCATAAGCAGAAATATCCACCTTTGCAACCTTACCGTTTTGGAAGAAGAAGAGCATATATCCCTTATACTCTTTGAGCACAACCATTGAAATTGCGGTTTCGCCCTCTTCCATTGAAAGCTTTGTTGCTACGAAATCACCGAGCACACTTGCCTTTGTGTCATCAAACTCACTTGCCCTAGATTTATAAACCTGACATTTATTTGTAAAGAATAACAACTCGGTATTATTAGTTGTTTCAACGGTTGAGATAATCTCGTCGCCCTCTTTAAGCTTGTGCTCGCCACTCATACGAAGTGACAATGGAGTAATTTTCTTGAAATATCCCTCTCTTGTAAAGAAAAGTGTTACGGGATAATCGGGTACTTCTTCAATTTCAACCTTTTCTTCAGCAACTTCTTGAGCATAGATAATCTCAGAGCGACGGTCCTTACCATATTTTTCGGCAACACCTTTAAGTTCGTCAACAATAATTCTCTTTACTCTTGCCTTACTTGAAAGAATATCTTCCATATCTTCAATCTGCTTTTTGAGGTCTTCAACATCATTGAGTCGCTTAAGAATGTACTCTCTGTTTAAATGGCGGAGCTTGATTTCGGCAACATATTCAGCCTGCGTTTTGTCAATACCAAAGCCAATCATCAAGTTAGGTACAACCTCGGCTTCTTCTTCGGTTTCACGCACAATTTTAATTGCTTTGTCAATATCAAGAAGAATTTTCTGAAGACCTAAAAGAAGATGTAATTTATCTTTCGCCTTTGTTAAATCGAAGTAAACCCTACGGTTTACGCACTCTGTACGGAACGCAATCCATTCAAGAAGCAAATCTGATACACCCAACACCTGTGGTACACCCGCTATGAGCACATTAAAGTTGCAAGAAAAAGTATCTTCAAGTGTGGTCATTTTATAAAGCTTCTGCATAAGCTTATCTGCGTCCGTACCACGTTTAAGGTCAATTGTAATTTTAAGACCTTTTTTATCGGTTTCATCACGAATATCACTTATTTCACGAATTGCGTTTGCCTTTACTCGTTCAATAATTTTATCAATAATTGCTTCTGCCGTTGTTGTTGGCGGAATTTCGGTTATATCAATGCAATTATTCGATTTATCATAAGTGTATTTTGCTCTTATCTTGAAGCCACCACGTCCTGTGCGATAAATTTCACGCATTTGGGCTTCGTCATAAATAATCTTACCGCCACCGATAAAATCGGGGGCTTTTAAGGTTTCTGCAACGTCAAAATCGGGGTCTTTAATAAGTCCGATTGTAGTTTCACAGATTTCACGAAGATTAAAAGAGCATATTGAAGATGCCATACCAACGGCAATACCTGTATTCGCATTAACAAGTACTGATGGGAATGTTACAGGGAAAAGTGTGGGCTCTTGCATTGTTGCGTCGTAGTTATCCACAAAGTCAACTGTATCTTTGTCAATATCACGAAAAAGTTCACTTGCGATTGACTCAAGTTTTGCCTCGGTATAACGTGATGCGGCAAATACCATATTTTTAGAATATGCCTTACCGAAGTTACCCTTTGAATCGACATACGAGTGCAATAAGCTCTCATTACCACGAGAAAGACGCACCATTGTTTCATAGATTGCAGCATCACCATGGGGGTTCAACTGCATTGTACGACCAACAATGTTTGCAGATTTGACTCTGTTACCATTTAAAAGTCCCATTTTATACATTGTATATAACAATTTTCTGTGTGATGGCTTAAAGCCGTCAATTTCAGGAATTGCACGGGATACAATAACACTCATTGCATATGGCATAAAGTTTGTTTCAAGAGTATGTGTAATATTCTGAGTTACAACTTCACCCGCACCTACTATATGAGCATTGAGTTGCTCTTCTGTTATTTCGGTTTCAACCATTTTCTTTTTTCGTGCCATTTATATCCCTCCTTTTATGATATATCTGCCAAATCTATATACATATGACCGTTTTCGGCAATAAAGTCTTTTCTACCCTGCAAATCGTCACCCATAAAGAGTTCAAATTTTTCTTCCATAAGTGACTCAATATTATCGGGTTCAACCTTTATAAGACGACGAGTTTTGGGGTTCATTGTGGTAAGCCACATCATATCCGCATCATTTTCACCAAGACCCTTTGAACGCTGAATTGTATATTTTGCATTACCGATTTCTGCTAAAACATCTGCCTTTTCTTTTTCGGTATAGCAGAAATATGTCTGGTCCTTTGAACGAATTTCATACAGCGGTGATTCTGCAATAAACACCTTACCCTCACGGATAATCGTGGGCATAAGGCGATGAATCATTGTGAGAATGAGTGTTCTAATGTGGAAACCGTCAACGTCTGCGTCGGTACAGATTATAACCTTACTCCAACGAAGATTTTCAAGGCTGAAAAGTGACAATTCTTTATTGGATTTTGAATTAACCTCAACACCGCAACCGATTACTTTAATAAGGTCGGTGATAATATCGCTCTTAAAAATTTTGTCGTATTCACTCTTCAAGCAGTTAAGAATTTTACCACGTACGGGAATAATCGCCTGAAATGCAGAGTCCCTCGCCTGCTTACAAGCACCAAGAGCCGAATCACCCTCAACTATGAAGATTTCACGTTCATTAACGTCTTTACTACGGCAATCAACGAATTTTTCTACCCTTGACGTCATATCATTACTTGACTGCAAGGTCTTTTTAATATTTATTCTTGTGCTTTCCGCTTTAATGCGAGAACGCATATTTATAAGCACCTGATTGGTGATTTTGTCAGCATCAAGCTTGTTTTCAAGGAAATATATTTCAAGCTGCTGACGGAAAAACTCTGTCATAGCCTCTTGAATGAATTTATTGGTAATTGCCTTTTTGGTCTGGTTTTCGTAAGAAGTCTGTGTTGAGAATGATGACACCACAAGCACAATACAATCTTCAACGTCCTGATAACTGATTTTCGCATCAGTTTTAAGGTATTTACCATTCTGCTTAAGATAATTATCTATTTGATATACAAAAGCATTTCTAAAGGCTTTTTCGGGTGCACCGCCGTGTTCAAGAAAACTTGAGTTATGGTAATACTCTTTAATCTGAACTTTATTTGAAAAACAGAGAGATGCGGTAATCTTAACACGATAATCCTTCATATCAGCACGGTCACGGCCCATCTTTTCAGTTGACCAGAACTGAACTGATGACATTTCTGTACCGTTTGCAAGTTCTTTTACATAGTCAGTAATACCATTATCATAAACATATTCATATGTTTCAAACGAATTAGCTGAAATTTGGTCTTTAAGTATAAATTTTATACCCGCATTTACAACTGACTGTCTTTTGATTGTTTCTTGATAATACTCAAGAGGAATATTAATATCTGTAAACACTTTCAAATCGGGCTTCCAACGAATTCTTGAGCCCGTATCACGTTTATTATATGGCTCTTTAATCATATCCCCCACAATTTCACCGTGTTCAAAATGAAGAAGATATTTAAAACCGCCCGTATGAATTTCAGCATCCATATATTCTGAAGCATACTGAGTTGCACAAAGACCAAGACCGTTAAGACCAAGAGAATACTCATAGTTTCCGCCATCGTTGGTATCATACTTACCACCCGCATACAATTCGCAGAAAACAAGTTCCCAGTTATAACAGTTTTCTTTCTTATTGAAGTCAACGGGAATACCACGGCCAAAGTCCTGAATTTCAACTGAGCCGTCACGAAATCTGGTAACTATGATTTTATCACCATATCCCTCACGTGCTTCGTCAATCGAGTTTGAGAGAATTTCAAAAATTGAATGCTGACAACCCTCAATACCGTCCGACCCGAAAATAACGGCAGGACGTTTACGAACTCTATCGGCACCCTTTAATTGTGAAATACTTTCATTTCCGTAAGATGGTTTCTTTGCCATACTTTACATCCTTTACATAAAAATACAAAATGTTATAAAAATTACCGCTAAATATTATACACTATATTTAGCGGTTTAGTCAAGTTTATTAGTTATTTATACCCCAAGATATTCAAATCGTTTAAAGGTTTTGCCGTCACGGGTAATTTCCTCGTTCCACATTTCTGCGGGCCGTACCCAATATTCTTTTTCGCCATAGAGGGCACGGTATATTACCATTTTTTCAAGTGTTTCACTATGATTTGCAATGGCAATTACTTCATACTCGTTACCTTTAAAGTGACGGTATTTGCCTAATTTAATCTCACTCATTTCTTTTTTCGCTCCACTTTTGTTTTATTGCCCTTTTCGTCAACAATATACATACTGTCAAGCTGACCTGTAAGGCTGCGTTTAAAACTGTCAATATATTCACGGCGAAGCACTGCTTGCTCTGCTTTTTCTTCTTCGGTAAGACCCTCGGCTTTCATTTTTCTTGCGAGTTCATTTATTCTGTCAATTTTCTTCTGTTCCATATTGATTTTCCTTTATTCTTTAGTGCTTGTATAGTATAGAATATTTTTTAAGAATAGTCAAGAATTTGTAGGGTCGGGTCTCCGTGCCCGACCGTTACACACTATTATTTTCAATCATTTTCTTCTTGCAAGTTTTCTAAAGCAACTCTTACCGCTTCAATAACAAATGCGGTAAATGTACAATTCTTCCCTTGTATTGCATTTTCAACACTTTCAACTAAATCATTAGGAAATCTTATACACTTGTTTGTTGTTGGAGGAATTGATGGTATCTTAAATTTTTTCATAATATCACCTCTGCAATATTATTGTATATACAACTATATTTATTGTATGCATAACAAATGTATTGCAAAATGAAATAAAGTATGATAGAATGAGAAAAAATGAGAGGAGGATTATCCTATGGTATGTCCAAAATGTGGTAGCGAACATGTGCAAGTTACAACAGAACAGGTAACAGCTAAAACAAAAGAAAGAAAGACAGGTTGTCTTTGGTCTATGGGACGATTGATGTTAATAATCTGTACTTGTGGTCTTTGGCTATTAATTGGTAAAAGAAAAGGCACTGACAAAACTAAATTCAAGAACAAAACTGTTGCAATTTGTCAAAACTGCGGTCATAAATGGAATGTTTAATATGTGAGAAAAGGCGGAGTATAAACTTCGTCTTTTTTTATCGGGCAGGCACAGAGACCTGCCCCTACAAGCATATCATTTACAAACGGCATAAAAAATGCCCTCGTCTTTCGACAAGGGCAAGATTTATTGAATAAAATTATTCGTTAATCTTTGTAACAACGCCTGAACCAACTGTTCTGCCGCCTTCACGGATAGCGAAACGGAGACCTTCTTCAATAGCGATAGGAGTGATGAGCTCAACGTCCATAACAACGTTATCGCCAGGCATACACATTTCTGTGCCTGCTGGAAGAGAAATTGTACCAGTAACGTCTGTTGTTCTGAAATAGAACTGAGGTCTGTAGTTGTTGAAGAAAGGAGTATGACGGCCGCCTTCATCCTTTGTCAAAACGTAAACCTGACCTGAGAACTTTGTGTGTGGGTTGATTGTGCCTGGTTTAGCAAGAACCTGACCACGTTCGATTTCGCTTCTCTGAACACCACGAAGAAGAGCACCGATGTTGTCACCTGCTTCTGCATAGTCAAGAAGCTTTCTGAACATTTCGATACCAGTAACAACTGTCTTTCTTCTTTCGTCTGTAAGACCGACGATTTCAACTTCTTCAGAAGTTCTGAGCTGACCTCTTTCAACTCTACCTGTAGCAACTGTACCACGACCTGTGATTGTGAAAACGTCTTCAACAGGCATAAGGAATGGCTGGTCTGCTTTACGGTCAGGAGTTGGAATGTAGCTGTCAACTGCAGCCATGAGTTCCCAAATTGGAGCGCAAGCTGGGTCGTCAGATGATGTTGCTTCAAGAGCTTTAAGAGCTGAACCCTTGATGATTGGTGTATCATCGCCTGGGAATTCGTACTCATCAAGAGTTTCACGGATTTCCATTTCAACGAGTTCAAGAAGTTCTTCGTCGTCAACCTGGTCAACTTTGTTCATGAAAACGATGATGTAAGGAACGCCAACCTGACGAGCAAGAAGAAGGTGTTCTTTTGTCTGAGCCATAGGACCATCTGTTGAAGCGATAACAAGGATAGCGCCGTCCATCTGAGCAGCACCTGTAATCATGTTCTTGATATAGTCAGCGTGGCCTGGGCAGTCAACGTGAGCATAGTGACGTGCTTCTGTCTCGTACTCAACGTGAGCTGTGTTGATTGTGATACCTCTTTCTCTTTCTTCAGGAGCCTTGTCGATGTTTGCGTAATCAACGAAGTCAGCCTGACCTTTAGAAGCGAGTGTCTTTGTGATAGCAGCTGTTAATGTTGTCTTACCGTGGTCAACGTGACCGATAGTACCAATATTAACGTGTGGTTTGGTTCTTTCAAATTTTGCCTTTGCCATTGGAATTTCCTCCCTTTATTTTTGAAAATAATTTACAAAATATTTGCGATACTTATTGTATCAATAAACTTGAAAAAATTCAAGTCTTTTACGAGAAATTATTAGTCTCTCTTACTTCTTTCAGAAATAATTGATTCTGAAATTGATTTTGGAACTTCTTTATAACCGTCTGGTTCCATTACGTACTGACCACGGCCCTGTGTCTTTGAACGAAGGTCAGTTGCATAACCGAACATCTCTGAAAGAGGAACTCTTGCGTTAATCTGCTTAACACCTGAGCGGTCCTCAAAGCCCTGAATCTCACCACGGCGAGAGTTAAGGTCACCGATAACATCACCCATATAATCTTCTGGAGTGATAACAACAACCTTCATAATAGGCTCGAGAATAACTGGATTTGCTTTCTTAGCAGCATCTTTGAATGCCATTGAACCGGCAATCTTAAATGCCATTTCTGAAGAGTCAACTTCGTGGTATGAACCATCATAAAGAGTAACCTTAACGTCAACTACGCTGTAGCCTGCGAGTACACCTGACTGCATGGCACCCTGAATACCGTCGTCAACAGCTTTGTGGTATTCCTTAGGAATAGCACCACCAACGATGTTGTTTACAAACTCGTAACCGCCGTCTGGATTTGGTTCAATATTAATCTTAACGTGACCATACTGACCCTTACCACCTGACTGACGAGCATATTTTGTGTCAGAAGATGCAGGAACACGGATTGTTTCTCTGTAAGCAACCTGTGGTTTACCTACGTTAGCTTCAACTTTGAATTCACGAAGAAGTCTGTCAACAATGATTTCAAGGTGAAGCTCACCCATACCTGCGATGATTGTCTGGCCTGTTTCTTCATCTGTATAGCTACGGAATGTTGGGTCTTCAGCAACAAGCTTTGAAAGTGCGATACCCATTTTTTCCTGACCAGCCTTTGTCTTTGGCTCGATAGCAACACTGATAACAGGTTCCGGGAAGTTCATTGATTCAAGAATAATTGGGTGTTTCTCATCACAAAGAGTGTCACCTGTTGTTGTGTTCTTAAGACCAACAACGGCAGCGATGTCACCTGCATAAACTGTTTCAAGGTCTTCACGGTGGTTAGCGTGCATCTGAAGAATTCTACCCATTCTTTCTTTGTTGTCTTTAACTGTGTTATAAACAGATGTACCTGCATTAACAGTACCTGAATATACACGGAAGAAACAAAGAGTACCTACGAATGGGTCGTTAGCAATCTTGAATGCGAGAGCTGCAAATGGCTCATCGTCTGAAGAATGTCTAACTTCTTCCTCTTCTGTGTCTGGGTTGATACCTTTAATAGCTTCAATGTCTGTTGGAGCAGGCATGAAATCTACGATAGCATCGAGAAGAGGTTGAACACCTTTGTTACGGTATGAAGTACCACAACAAATTGGAACGATTTCGTTTGTAAGTGTAGCCTTACGGATAACACTCTTGATTTCGTCAACTGTGAGTTCTTCACCCTCAAAATATTTCATCATAAGTTCCTCGTCGAGTTCAGCAACTGATTCGATAAGGTTGTTACGATATTTTTCTGCAAGTTCCTTCATATCGTCAGGGATTTCTTCGATTCTAACATCTTTACCCATATCATCATAATAAACGATAGCGTTATTATTGATAAGGTCAACAATTCCCTTAAATGTGCTTTCAGAACCGATAGGAAGCTGAATCGGAACGCCATTGCAGTTGAAACGTTCCTTAACCATGTTAAGAACACGGTAGAAGTCTGCACCTAAAATGTCCATTTTATTAACATAAATCATTCTAGGAACTTTGTATTCATCAGCCTGACGCCATACTGTTTCAGACTGAGGCTCAACACCACCCTTTGCACAAAGAACAGTTACAGAACCGTCAAGTACACGAAGTGAACGCTGAACTTCAACAGTGAAGTCAACGTGACCAGGGGTGTCGATGATATTGATACGATGGTCTTTCCAGAAACATGTGGTAGCAGCTGATGTGATTGTGATACCACGTTCCTGCTCCTGAGCCATCCAGTCCATTGTAGCTGAACCGTCATGAGTCTCACCGATTTTGTGGTTAACACCTGTGTAGAAAAGAATTCTTTCTGTTGTAGTTGTTTTACCTGCGTCGATGTGAGCCATGATACCAATATTTCTTGTTTGTTCAAGAGATACTTTTCTTGGCATAATATCCTCCACTTAATCTCTAAAAGATTACCATCTGAAATGTGCGAAAGCTTTGTTAGCTTCAGCCATTCTGTGCATTTCTTCCTTCTTCTTGAATGCTCCACCCTGTGAGTTGATAGCATCAAGAATTTCGTTTGCAAGTCTTTCTTTCATTGTTCTCTCTGAACGCTGACGAGCATAGAGAGTAATCCAACGAAGACCGAGTGTCTGACGTCTTTCAGGACGAACATCCATTGGAACCTGGTATGTTGCACCACCTATACGACGAGCTTTACACTCGAGAACTGGCATAACATTTTCCATTGCGGCATCGAAAACTTCAAGAGCTTCCTTGCCTGTCTTTTCAACAATAATGTCGAATGCGTCGTAAACGATTTTCTGAGCAACACCCTTCTTACCGTCTAACATAACGCTGTTGATAAGTCTTGTTACAAGCTTTGAATTATAAAGCGGATCTGGCAAAACATCACGTTTTGCAATCTGGCCTCTTCTTGGCACTGCGCTTCCCTCCTTCATATTAATGATATCATAGGTACTCGAGTGACAAAACCCCGTGGCACCAACGAAAAGGCATACATAAATATATATACACTCTCGTTGGACAAATATTCATTATGAATACTGCCTTTCAAGAAGATTCTGTCTTTTAACATTAACCTATTATTTTTTTGCTGCCTTAGGACGCTTTGCACCGTACTTTGAGCGGCTCTGCATTCTTCCGTTAACACCCTGAGTATCAAGTGTACCACGGATAATGTGATAACGCACACCGGGAAGGTCCTTAACACGGCCGCCTCTGATAAGAACAACAGAGTGTTCCTGAAGATTGTGACCTACGCCTGGAATGTAAGCTGAAACTTCAATACCATTTGTAAGACGAACTCTGGCGAGTTTTCTAAGAGCTGAGTTAGGTTTCTTAGGTGTATCTGTCTTAACAACAGTACAAACACCTCTCTTTTGTGGAGAATTGTTATTTGTCATAACATTCTTCTTTGAGTTGAGACCCTTACCGAGAGCGGGAGCCTTAGACTTTTTAACGAGAGTTTCTCTTCCGTTACGAACGAGCTGGTTAAAGGTTGGCATTTCTTGGATTCACCCCCATACATATTTATTGCATAACTAATTGGCGGACGCAAGTCCGCATGCTCAGTTAGTTTATCACAATTGTACAATATTTGTCAATAGATTTTTTGCAAAATAACGAAAAAAGTATTTGAAGTCAAAAATGTAAAGGGCAAAGTAATTGAACTGCGTTGCTATTTCTTGCCTCCCTCGTTGATGGAGCGGAAAGAGTTAGATAAATTGGGGGTTGTAGAGTTCTTTTGAATGTACTGTTTATGGTAGGGCGGGGTCTTGACCCCGCCTTTTTAACATCCTCCCTCAAAGATGGAGCGGAAATACGCATATTAGAGAGATAGACAAATTGAGTTTTGTCGGGATGATTTGTATGTACTGTTTATGGTAGGGCGGGGTCTTGACCCCGCCGAATAACATATGATAACTCAACGGCGGGGTCAAGACCCCGCCCTACCGGACATTTTTATTTACCCCGATAAATTCAGTTTTAAACAACCCATAAAAAATCAAGGCGGAGTTTTTTACTCCGCCCTAAAATTTAATATTAAGTTATTGTGCATTCATTACAGAACCATTTTGCCGTCGGCATCAAATGTGTAGTAACCTACACTGAGTGGTGTGCCGTCTGCATATGTAAAGCCTGCCACTTGTTCTGCGTTAAGATAAAGAGTTGTGTTTCTTGCAATTTTATGTCCGTCACTTGTATAGTA
>JAZNZJ010000042.1:0-8858 GCA_045594885.1 Candidatus Fimenecus sp.
TTTTCATAACCGGGGCAGGGGTATTCTCTTATTGTGCCGTAATTCACACGGTCGGGGTCAAACATATAGTATTCGTCTTTGTTGTATAAGTGCTTATATGCATAAGGCTTCCACGAATCCGACTTTTTGAGCACATCATAAATTTCACCCACAATTATATGCTGAAATGCGAGAGAAATTACTACTTCGCCATTATTTTCTGCCTTGAGTTTATCAGATGTCTGTTTGTACCACTCAATCTGGTCGGGCTTTACACAACTGTATCTTCCTTCTTCGTCATAATCACCCGAATCAAAAACCCAAAGATTGAATTTCACCTTTTCACCATCGGAGGAAAGCACGGGAATGTTGTATGTACCGCAACCCGAAAGGGCTTCGCCGTCATCAATAGAAACCGAGCAAGAGAAGGTGTTGTAATGCGCCATTAGCTCTTCTCTTGTCATTGCACCCTGTTCGGAATCGTGATTGCCAAAGGTTACTGCAACGGGAATATTTCTCTCATCAAAAATATTCATCAATGCGTTAATCATTTTCTTTGTATCTTCTGCATTTTCGCAATTCACAACATTGTCGCCCGTAATCATTACAATATTGGGCTTTTCTATGTCACAAGCCCTCTCAACTAACCAGATTGTAGGGTCAAAATTATGGTTAAGATTGAGATGAGTGTCAGTAATGTGCAAAATTTTGAGTTTTCCCTTTGAATCGAACTTGATTGTTTTGTCCGTTTTGTTCTGACTATCTGCAAAATTATAGTTAACCCCGCTGTATTCAGGTCTTAATAAGGGTGCTAAAAATCCTGCTACCATAATAACCACCAATCCCAATGAAATTATTATTTTAATTCGTTTCTTCATTGTCCCAACCCCAAAAATCAATGTTATTTTTATAATCCATTTTGCCATAGAACACAACTGCTCAACAACTGCACAAAGTTTTTAAGCTTCGTCATAATAGGAATCGAAATACAGACCCTATTCACTAATTGATTCTTATAACAAGGTCGCTTTCGGGGTAGCAACAGCAAGGATGTATGAAATTAAACTGCATATCTGCTATGCGACGTTTATCTTCGCCCTCAGGAATATAAACCTTGCCGCTAACAAGCTTACTTCTGCAAAAACCACATTCACCTGTGTGGCATCTTGCGGGAACTTCTATACCCGCTCTCTCAAATGCACAAAGTACAGTTTCGTTACTATTTGACTTAATTACTGATTCATTTCCACGGTTAATAACTGTGATACTGAATTCTTTCGGCTCTTCATCGAACTTTTTACCTGAAGAAAAAACTTCAAAACGAATATATTTTCTTTCTATCTGGAGTTTTGGAAGTTCTGTTTCAAGGAATTTATACATACCACCGGGGCCACAAACGAAAATGCTGTAATTTTCACAGGGAGCATATTTCTTTATAATGTCTGCACCCACAAATCCCTTTTCATAGCCGTCTTCGTCGCTATGGCTTAGCACATAAACTACATTGATTTTTTCGTTTCTTTGTGAAAGTTCATCGAGTTCTGATTTGAAAAGGATTTCGTCAGATGTTCTGCAACCATAAAGCAAAGTAAGGGTGCAATCTTCATCCCCTTGGTCTATTGCTCTCGCAAGTGAAAGGAATGGTGTAATACCGCTACCGCCTGCAATAGCCACGATGTTTTCGGCATCTCTTAACGGGCAATATGTCATATTACCCTCGGGTGCATAAGCGATAACTTCATCGCCCACATTCCAGTTGTCAAGAATATAGTCAGAAACAAAGCCGTCAGCAATGCGTTTAACGGTAATTTGATATTCACCATTTAATGCACTTGCAGGGGAGGAGGCTATTGAATATGAACGAGTAACAACTGAATTGCCTATTTCAAGTTTAAAGGTAAGGTATTGCCCTGCTTTAAAATATGCAAGTTCTTTTTCGCTTTTAAAATAATAGCTTTTTGCAATATTCGAATGCTCTTCAATTCTGCTGATTACAAGCCTTTGCTCTTTAGGGTGAAGGCTTTTAGCAACCTTATTTACACCAAAATCATCAGTACGAGTTGGTAAAACTGCCGGGGCACTATCAATAAACTGTTTTCTCTCTGTTAAAAATTTTACAGTATTCACACTATCCTTGAAAGTGCCGTTTACAGAAAACTTTTTCTTGCTCATTTATTTTACCTCCTTTTCCATATCGAGTATTGCTTTCTTTGCTGCCATATCACCGGTTGTATAGCTTGGAGAATAGCCCATATGTCTTGTGGTATAGCCACCTGCAAAGTAAAGTCCAGTAATACCCTTATCTATCAAATCAAAAACAATTCTTTTAACAATACCGTCTTCTTTAGTTGCCTCGTAACCATAAATAGTTCCTGCAGGAGCATCGGTATAACGAGCATAGGTCATTGGTGTTGCAATTTCAATTTCTTCTATATAATCCTTAATTTTAACACCTGTTGCTTTTTCAAAATTATCTATCATTTTTTCTGCAAAGGCTATTTTTGTTTTATGGTAATCCTTAACAGAAATCTTACTCCATTCGTCACCTGCAAAAATTGAGGTCATATAAAGAATGCTTGTACCCTCAGGTGAGCAATCGTCAAATGCTCTGTTAAGACAAACTGTTGCCTGAACATCATTTGTTTCAATGCGTTTGCTTAATTCATAGCATTTTCTGTTATCGTTAGTCGGATAAATGAAATAAGTGTGGTTGTTAAGTCCCAACTCATCTGCAGAACGGTTAAGCCCTAAAAATACTGCAAAGCCTTTTGCACCCAAGGTTTTTGCATTCACTTCTTTTTTAAGCTTTTCGGGAATAGCATTTTCGTCAATAAGCTTTGTGAATGCATTATATGGTGAAGCGTTACAAATAACCACTTTAGCATTTATTTGAGTACCGTCATCAAGCACAACACCCGTTGCTATACCATTTTCAATATTGATTTTCTTAACGCTTGTGTTAAACCAAGCCTCACCGCCATTTTCGGTAAAAGCCTCAAGCAAAGCGGTGCTTATCTGGTGACTTCTGCCCCTTGGAATAACAGCACCATCAATAATATATGAGTGAAGCATTGTGAAATAGTGAATAACATTAAGCTCGTCAGTAGGTTGACCGAGGTAGCACCAATATCCGTTAAGTATATCCCTTGTTTTTTGACTTGCACCGAATGACTTGAGCACTTCATCAACTGAATAGTTTGCAACCTTAAGAAAATCTGTATGCTCAGAAAAGATTTCTTTAATCATTGATGGCTTAAAATCTTCAATGTTACTTACGAAATCCAAAGTTTTTTCAATGCTTTCAATAAGGTCAAAAATCTTTGTAACTACGGTTGAAGAGCCTGGGTCATATTCTTCAAGCTTGTTTATAAAGGCGGTCTTACCCAAAGGCATTAAATAGTCGCACTTTTCGTTTTCATTCAATGTGAGCAATCTGTATGCTTCATCAAGTGCAACCCATTCGATTTTATCTGCCGCACCAACCTCTTGAAAAATCTTCAATAATGGTGATTTTCCTGTAATTGAGCCGACGCCACAAAGCTCGTGAAGAGATGCTTCAAATTCAAATCTGCCTCTTACAAAGCTTGTAGCAAATCCACCGGGTAAGTTATGACGTTCAATAAGTAATGTCTTTTTTCCCTCTTTGGCAAGACGTGCCGATGCTACAAGTCCGCCATTACCTGCACCGATAACAACTGCATCATAGTTTTTTACCATATTACCACTTCTTTCATAATGCTTTAATTTGATTTATATTTTATTGGTTATTGATTACTTTTCTGCAATATCCACATTACCGACACCGTTTACATATTCACCATTTTGGTAGTAAACCTGTGAATTGATATTCACAACTGCACCCGTCGGAATATACAAAATAGCCTTTATATTTTGGGGGATAGTAAGGTTGATAATGTAATTCTCGTCAGCCTTTTCATAATTTAGAGTAATTAACCCTTTTACACTCGGAACAGTACAGTTCATACTGTCGGACAGAGTGTATTGTGGGTCGATTTTAACCTTTTCATAACCTGCCACAAGGGGAGTGATACCTGCAAAATGCTTACTCATTATAACAAGAGGTCCACCAGTCGATGCGTGATTTTTAGTGCCTTGCCAAGCGGCCCAAAACTCCCATAAGGTTGAATAATCCTTGCCTACCATATTTTCATATCTGTCTTTTATTCTGTCTTTGGCAAGTTCATATTCTCCCATTTTGCAAAGAGCTTCAAGAACATAATATTCCATGTACGGACCTGAATTTTGAGTAGTTGCGAGTACATTCTTGATGGTGTCATACTGCTCTTTGTCTGCAAGTCCTGACAAAACTGCAAGAGCATTGGCTCTGTCATCAGGCTTTTTCGTATCATCACTTTTAAAGCCGTTTTCTGTCCAAAGAGTAGCATAACCCTTTGCGATAGTATCTTTTCTCTCGGTAATAAATGAGATGTCCTCATTTTTGCCTAAAATATTTGCCATTTTTTCTGTGGCGGAAAGAGCATAATAAACCCATGCATTCTCAATGGCGGTCACATCTGCTTTGTAGCCCCAGTCAACCCAATCCCATGAGCCCTCACGATGAACAACAAGATTATTTTCTCCCATTTCCCAAAGTTTCAGGTAGTCAACAGATGCATCATAAACCTTTTCGATAAATGCTTTGTCACCTGTGTATTCATAGTAGGTCATAAAGCCCACAATTCCTGCAAGCTGCTGAACAGGGAGTTCAAAATAGTCACCACTAATAGGTACAACCGTCTGTAACACCTTTGACTCATCAACGTGGGAAAGCATAGCATCTACGCCTTTTTGATAGAGTAAGTAAGAATTGCTATCCATAGAGTACATTGTCATATTCATTTCGATTGTGACATCACCCCACCATTGAGCTCTTTCTCTGTCGGGACAATCCATAAAATTGTCACGCATTGTAACATAGAGAGTACGCAAGGATTTTTGCCACAAAGAATTCAAAAATTCGTCATCGCACTTAAAGTTACCGGCAAATGAACTGTCATATCCCGTTTCACGATACATAAGAGAAACTACTGTAACACCTTTTGGTATATCATAAGTAATATGTTCACCGTTAAACCAACCCAAAGCCTCAAACTCCTGTTCACCCTCTTTGGTTATATAGGTAGTTGCAACTGCACCAATCGGAGTATTTTCGGTTGTTATGCGAATCTTTTTGCCTTCGGGTGCAATTACTTTAAGATATGGTGTAAGCTGTGCGTTATATGGAACATCTACGGTGATTTTTTCGCCGAAAAGATTATTTACGGTATAGTTTTCGTAAGTGTTTGAATTCTCATAGTCTTTAAGACCGTAATCTTTCAAGAATGGTATTCCTCTCGGATAAAGTTTGCCGTAAGCACCCTCGCCAACAACAGCATATTCGGTTGCATTTTCCCAAGAAGAAAAATCATAAGCTTCATTCACCCAATCGCCTAAATCTTTTCTTGCATCGAAATAAATACTGTGTTCAGGGAGTCTGTAATTTGGCTTATAAAGGATGCTGTCACCATAAGCACTGTGTTTTTTCACTTTCCAACTATTGTCAGAAATTATGGTTATGTCATCATTTATGGCTTCAAAAATGAATCCGCCCTGACCGCTACTGTTATAGGAATAGCTTGTTTCATCATCCCAATACCACACCAAAGCACAAATTGAGTTTTCACCCTCTTTGAGATAGGGTGCAATATTTACGCTGTCATAATAACCGCTGTTTTCGTCAGGACCTCGCTTTACATTTCCCTCAAAAACAACAGTTTCTCCGTTTATGTAAAGCCAATATTTCGAGTCAGCAGAGATGTGGGCAATAAGTTCTTCGGGGATTTTATCAAGAGTAACCTTCTTATTAAAGCACATCCATGTATTTTCTTCTGTAAGATTTTCTTTGTCCCAAATCCAATGAGCCTTCCAATCAGTTTTTTCGCCCGTAGAAATCACTTGGTATTCAGGAATACTTTCGGGAATCTGGTAATCATTTGTATAAGGTGTGTTCGTCATATTCCCCCAAAATAAAAGTGGTGAATAATACGAAAAAATAAGACTTGCCACTATTAAAACAGCGGGAATGATTAATAACAGTAATTTTTTCATGGTAACATCTCCTTTACAAGATAATTATACCACCCACAAAACAAAAAGCAACAGTGAAATACCGTTGCTTTCTGTTCGAAATTTTGACTTTGTCGGGGAGAATACTATCTACAAGTAATGTCATTCTGAGGAACGCAGTGACGAAGAATCTCAACCAAACAGAGATTCTTCGCTTCGCTCAGAATGACACAAAGAAACCTACAACCCCCAATTTGTAGTGATGATTTATATGTTGATGTTATTTTGTAGGGGATGCCGACTCGGCATCCCGATTTTTATTGACAACGAAAATATAAAATGATATATTTGACTTAAGGTCAGTAAAAAACACAACGGGACGAACACAAAAGAACCGTCCCCTTGTGTTTTCTGAATTTAATGCTTTTGATATGATTGATGGCATTTATATCAAAATTATGGAATGGTAGGTGTTAAATATGACAAAGAAAACCTTTATGGCATTTTGTGTCGTTATAATAACACTTGTTCAATTATTAAATTTTCAATTTTATTCAAATGCTTCAAGTTATGGTTTTAAAACAGTTGATTTATCAAAATCTCAAATAGAAAAAATTTGGGAAAATATTAATCTTCAAAAATGCGATAACTATGATATTCAGAATGATTCGCTACCAATTATGAGTTTTGATGTTTCAACAAGTGAAAATGTGGTGCTTGGACTGCAAAATAATAGAATTTTAATACTAAATAAAAACAATGATGTTCTAGACTGCTTTGAATTTACTAATGATGGTACATTTTATGTCAAGTGGTATAATGAGAATATTTTACTATTTATGAGTAGAGGCACTATAATCCTTGAGTTTTCACTTAATGGTGAATTGGTTAATATGATAAAAACTGATACTCAAAGCGTAGCTAACAATAAACAATGGAATGACGTAATTCATAATACTGCAGTTTCAATAAACGGTTACAATTATAATTTACAAAATGATTTAGGTATATTAAATATATTTACATTTAGAAGTTTTTCTCAACTTGTAAAAAGTGATGAAAGTGGCAATATTACAGTAATATATGATGTGAATCAAAATCAATTAGTAAAAATAATTTCAACCATTGTAATGTTATCGTTATTCGCTTGTATTTGTTTATTTATGGCAAGAAATAGATTGATAGAGGTAAAGGAACAAGGAGTGCACAGGGGACGGTTCTCTGTGTTCGACGATTAAGATTAAGTAGGGGCGGGTCTCCGCGCCCGCCCGATACTCAAAAACCCCTCCCCATCAAAATTTAATACCAAACCCACAAGGACGAGGCTTACCCTCGTCCTTGTTTTTTAATTTGTTTCTCTTATAATTCCCATAATTCTGAAAACGGTAAAGGCTATTATCCCAACGGTCAGTGTCGTTTTCAGAAAATTGAGAAATCTTATAACTCCCGAAAGTTTCATAATTGTGCCAATGTCTTGTGATACATTCATCATTTCATTCATATTTATTCCCCCGATGTTAAAAGTATTCCGTGTGCGATTGACGGTATGCTCTCACCCTGTAAGGTTGAGGTTGGTGAGAGCAGTGCACCCGTGCCCACAAAAAGCACACGGTTGAGCGATTTTTCACGTAATCTTCGCATAATATATGAATTCACCACCGCACCACTGCAACCACAACCCGACCCGCCTGCGTGCACGTCCTGTGCCTCAAGGTCATATAGCATAAGTCCGCAATCGCCGTGAACTGCAGAAATGTCATAGTTGTAGTCCTTAACCAATAAATCACAGAGTAATTCTGCACCAACTTTACCCAAATCACCCGTGAGAATCAGGTCGTAATCTTCAGGACGAGTACCCGTGTCATCTAAAAAACTCGCAATAGTCCCTGCCGCCGCCGGGGCCATTGCCGCACCCATATTATTAGCATCTTTAATACCAAAGTCGGTGATTTTGCCAAAAATTACTGCCTCAATGCAGGGCATATTTTTCTTGTGGTCGGCGATTACTGCCGCACCCGATGCGGTGGCGGTGCGTTGTGCAGCGGGTGGTCTTTGTCCACCATATTCAAGGGGGAGGCGGAATTGCCGCTCTGCCGATGCGAAGTGTGATGAGGTAGATGCAACCGCTTTGCTCACTGCACCCGAATCTACAAGCACAGAGGCGAGCCCCATTGAAAGCGCCATTGTTGAACAAGCACCATAAAGACCTAAAAAAGGGATTTCAAGGTCACGAATGCCGAAAGATGTGCCAATACACTGTGCCAACAAATCACCCGCCATAATTAACTCTATGTCTTTGGGCGACAAATCTGCCTTTGCGATTGCCCTGGTTACTGCTTCACGTTGTAATGCACTTTCACTTTTTTCCCATGAAGGACAACCGTCAATTGTGTCGTCATCATAAGAATGGTCAAATTCTTCTGCGAGAGGGCCTTCACTTTCTGTCTTGCCGACAACTGCTGCACTGCCGTGAATTGACGGCTTTGAGGGTAGGAACAATGTGTATTTCCCTTGACGTTCAGCCAAAACTATCAACCTTTCATTTGCTTTTATTTTATTTTTGCCAAAAAATTTTTTATAATGCAAATCATTTAACAAAAGTTGAATTTGTCTAGGTGATGAATAATGTCCGGTAGGGCGGAGTCTTGACCCCGCCGAATAACATATGATAACCCAACGGCGGGGTCAAGACCACGCCCTACCGGACATTTTTATTTACCCCGATAAATTCAGTTTTAAACAACCCATAAAAAATCAAGGCGGAGTTTTTTACTCCGCCCTAAAATTTAATATTAAGTTATTGTGCATTCATT
>JAZNZJ010000043.1:0-50216 GCA_045594885.1 Candidatus Fimenecus sp.
GATAGGTCACGAGGTTGTTACCTCTCGCGGCGATGTTGTCAAACAATAAATTATCACAGAAAGGTTTATAACAATGGCTGAATATAATGTTAAATCCATGAAGGCGGAAGAATTTATAAACGATGCCGAAATTTTGGAAACCATCGAATATGCAGAAAAAAACAAAAGCAATGTAGAACTTATAAACTCAATTCTTGAAAAAGCTCGTCCTAAAAAAGACGGTAATGGTCTTCACTGCGAAGGACTTTCTCACAGAGAAGCAGCTGTTCTGCTTGCTTGTGACATTCCGGAAAAGAACGAAGAGATGTTTCGTTTGGCTGAGGAAATAAAGCTTGCTTTTTATGGCAACAGAATCGTTATGTTTGCTCCGCTCTATCTCTCCAACTACTGTGTAAACGGATGCGTGTACTGCCCGTATCACTATAAAAACAAGCATATCTGCCGTAAAAAACTTACTCAGGAAGAAGTAAGAAAAGAAGTAATCGCTCTTCAGGATATGGGTCACAAGCGTCTCGCCATCGAAGCCGGCGAAGACCCCGTAAACAATCCTCTTGAATATATTCTCGAATGTATTGACACTATATATAGCATCAAGCACAAAAACGGCGCTATCAGACGAGTAAACGTGAACATTGCCGCAACTACCGTAGAAAATTACAGAAGACTCAAAGATGCCGGAATAGGTACTTATATACTTTTCCAGGAAACTTATCACAAAGAAAGCTATCTAAAACTCCACCCCACAGGTCCCAAACATGATTATGCTTACCACACGGAAGCTATGGACAGAGCTATGGAGGGCGGAATTGACGACGTAGGTCTCGGAGTTCTCTTCGGCCTTGAGCTTTACCGCTACGAGTTTGCAGGGCTTCTTATGCACGCAGAGCACCTTGAAGCCGTTCACGGTGTCGGTCCGCACACAATCAGCGTGCCGAGAATCAAGCGTGCAGACGATATTGACCCCGATGTTTTCGACAATTCAATTCCCGATGAGATGTTTGAAAAAATCATTGCAATCATCCGTATGGCAGTACCCTACACGGGTATGATTATTTCCACCCGTGAGTCCCAGGCAGTTCGTGAGCGAGTGCTCAACCTCGGCATTTCGCAGATCAGCGGTGCTTCCCGTACCTCTGTCGGCGGATATACGGAAGAGGAAAGACCCCACGATTCCGAGCAGTTTGACGTTTCCGACCAGCGCACGCTCGACGAGGTTGTCGGCTGGCTTATCGACAACGGCCACATTCCGTCCTTCTGTACGGCCTGCTACCGTGAGGGCAGAACGGGTGACCGCTTTATGAGCCTTTGCAAAAACGGTCAGATTATCAACTGCTGCCACCCCAACGCACTTATGACACTTACCGAGTATCTTGTTGACTACGCAAGCGATGCTACAAAAATGAAGGGCTTTGAGCTTATCGACACCGAGCTTGAAAGGGTAACCAATCCCAAGGTAAAGGATATTGCAAAGAGCAATGTTTTCGATATAAAGGCATCAAACCGCCGTGATTTCAGATTTTAAGGTGATTTTATGAGTTTGAACAATGTTGTTTCTGCCGAAAGAGTACACATCGGCTTTTTTGGAATGCGAAACGCAGGTAAATCGAGCCTTGTTAATGCGGTTACGGGGCAAAGCCTTTCACTTGTGTCGGATGTGCTCGGCACTACCACCGACCCCGTTAAAAAGGCTATGGAACTTTTGCCATTAGGTCCTGTTGTAATTATCGATACACCCGGACTTGACGATGAAGGTGCACTCGGTGAGCAAAGAGTTGCCCGTGCAAAGCAGATGCTTAACCAAACAGATATTGCAATTCTTGTAATTGACGCAATCAAGGGCATTTCGCCACTTGATAGTGAATTGTTAACACTTTTCAAAGAAAAAAATCTGCCCCATATAATTGCTTACAATAAGGCAGATTTGTTAGATTCTGTCCCACTTACTAAAAATAACGAAATCTATGTGAGTGCAGAAAAAAATATCAATATAAATGAGTTAAAAGAGAAAATTTCAGTTATTTCAAAGAGTAACGAAAATACAAAAACTCTGTTGGGTGATTTAATTTCATATGGTGACAGTGTTGTGCTTGTCACACCTATTGACGAGTCCGCACCAAAGGGCAGACTTATTCTTCCACAACAACACACAATCCGTGAATTGCTTGAAATTGGTGCAACAATAACCATATGCCGTGAAACTGAATTGAAGAATACCCTTGACAAGCTCAAAGAATTGCCAAAGCTTGTAATTACCGATTCACAGGTGTTTGGGTATGTGTCAAAAATTGTACCGCAGAGTGTAATGCTCACTTCTTTTTCAATTCTTTTCGCCCGTTACAAAGGCGATTTAGCCACAGTAGTTAAGGGTGCTTCACATCTTGATAAACTCAAAGACGGTGACAAAATTCTTATTTCTGAAGGGTGCACACACCACCGTCAATGCAAGGACATCGGCACTGTTAAAATGCCCGATTGGGTGCGTAATTACAGTAAAAAAGAATTAGAATTTCATTTTACATCGGGAACAGAATTCCCCGACAATACAAGTGATTATTCCCTTGTTATTCATTGTGGCGGTTGTATGCTCAATGAAAAAGAAATGAAATCACGAATTGAACGAAGTGTGAAAAACGGCACACCAATTACCAATTACGGAATCGCCATTGCACAGATGCACGGCATTTTAAAACGTTCAGTTGAACCATTTCCGGAAATACTTAAGTTACTAAAATAAAAAAATCCCGCAATCTTTAAGACTGCGGGAATATTTTTATCCTTTTTTACGGGTCAACGTGCTCGTCAAGAATTACATAGTCATCCATATGGAATTCCCAATTATCAGGATTCCAAACATCGTCTTTAACACTTACCCAAGTTGAAGCGGTAAATGTTGTACCGTTATTCTTTGAGATTTCCCAGTTTCTTGACATTATAAGGTACTGGTCATGAGCAGTTTTCTCATCACTTGTGAGAAGCTTACCTGTGAATGGGTTGGTTGGGTTTTCAATAATACCCTGTGTTGCCAATACGGGCACGTCAGCATTTGTCATAAATTCTGTTGAAGTTGTGAATTCCTTGCTGTTGAAATCTTTTACAAGCAACAATGGGCAATAATACTCAACGTTCATCATACCGTCTTCGCCGTGTACCATATCATCAAAATGGAAAAGTTCAAAGCCGTGGTCAGCAACAAGAATAATTCTTGTATTGTCATAAACGCCGTTTTCACGAAGATAATCAAACCAATTACCAAGTTGAATTAGTGCCGCCATATTTGCGTGGTAGTGAATAATCTGCTTATTTGTTTCCATTTTAAGCTCTCTGCCATCAAGAATAAAGCGGTCCGCATTCTGCGCTTCATACTCTGTATTATCAACAACCTCGCTTGGTACATAGTCAGGAGTCTGCAAAAGCATTGGCTCGTGAGTTGTATCATTTGTCATTACCATAAATGTATTCTTTGAGTCTTCGGTAATGTTTGTCATTTGACTCATACTTGAAAGTACATTGTAAGGGTCCATAAACAATGATGAAAGACCGGTTGAAGTTGTTTTACTTGTCATTTGCTGAGTTGAATAAACAACAGTTGTTGAGCCCTGTTCAACCTGAATATAATTACCTCGGTCATAAATTGTTGTCTGTGTAAAGAGTGGCATTGACTTCATAATACTAAAGCAGAAGAAGTTTCTGTGATTATTTGCAATTACCATTTCTTTCTGATTAACATCGCCGTAAACACCCTTTGTGATATATGCATCAATGTTTTCATATTCATCAAAGATGCTCAAATCAGGAATCCAACGATAGTTTGCATAAACCGGGTCAAGCACGGTAACATCAAAATTATTCTGTGAGAAAAGCACGGGCATAACTTTAAGTGCCTCATTGTGCTTTTTAACGAGAAGTTCTTCATTTCTCTTGTTCATTTCAACGGGAGTGTACTCATATCCGCCGAACAATGGTGGAGTACAGAAATTGGTCTTACCGCCGAATGAAATTGTGTTTGAATAATGAGTGAAACCTGCAAATTGCTCTTTCAATTCGGGTTTTTCATTGAAGATATAAGGAATATATTCATTCATCGCACGGTCAAGCATAATTACAACCACATTTTGACCGTTCTGACTCAATTCAAAATTAGGTGTTTCGTCCGCTTCAACCGTAGTTATTTCTGAAATTGATGTGTTGATTTTATTGATGTTCACAACCGACATACCGCCCAATGCGATAATTGCGGTTAGAAGCACCATTGGTACTGCTTTTTTCCACTTTTTAATAATGAAGTACATTACAAGTGCAATTGCCAACATTACAAGAATGTTGAGAATGATTTCTTTAGTTGTGAAAACCATTGGGTCTTCATACTGAAGTGTTGCGGTGATAATACCCAAATCAGTACCGAAGAACATATAGTTTGCCAACATTGTGCCCGATAAAATCCACACAATTCTTTCAAACCAAACTTTACCCTTAGGACTTGCAAGCCAATAGAAAACGCCCATCCAGATAAGGAATGTGCCCATTGCAAGACAAACTGTGCTTACAATGTACCACAAAGGATTATGGAAATAGGTTGTGTCAACATATTCCTGAGGTGAAGCCGCAATAAAGTTTGAAGGAATGAGTAAGCCCACCTGCACTGAAAGGAAGAGTCCGCCAAGAATGAAATTTGTTCTGTTGGGCTCTGCCACCTTTTCTGTTGCTTTAACCTTAATTTTCGACTGAATGAGAGGAAGAATAAGGGGAAGCTGAAGAACAACACCAACCGCAATTAAGAATATCTTTTTCTTCATTGATGGGTTGTCATAAATAAAGAATGTGAATACAAGAAGTGCAAGACCTACAACAGAAGTGAGAATTCCAAGCACTTTCTTTGGATTTTTAAGCTTATAGAAAATTGTTTTTACAAGTGAGAAAAGGTTATTGAGTGTCCAGTAAAATACCAAACAAGACGGTGATGTATAAAGGAACACAAGGAAGAAAAGTGCCATACCGTAAAGCTGTATTTTTGTCTTGAGCGGGAATCCTTTAAGATAAAGAGCACTTGAAATAACGTTGATAAAGGTCATAAGGAATGGTAAAACGTTAATTGCAAGTCCGCCAATCACAAGCAATCCGTCGGGAGCACCCAAGTCTTTGATTGGTCCTAACGAAACACCATTGAGTATTTCAAGGTGTGAAAGAAACTGATAAGCCGCCATAAAGAACGGGATTTCAAGAAGCAATGAAACTGAACCGTTAAGGGCACTGGTAGGCTTATAGTTATTTTGGCGATAATAGGTTTGAAGAATCATCATTCTCTCGTCGCCTGAGAATGTCTTTTTGATATGTGCAACACCGTCGTGAAGCTTTGCTTCAATATCACGACTTGCCTCTTGCATTGCGTCAGCACGGCGATATAACGGGAGAACAAGAATGTTCATAATAAGGCTCAAGAAGATAATAGCCATTCCCGGATGCCCTACAAGGCGGTTTGCCAATTCAAAAATTAGTTCAAAAACAAGCTTTAAAGGGCCTATTAACAATGTTTCTAAAATTGAAAAGAATGACATTTATTTACCCTCCTTCGCTGTTAATTCTTCATATTTGCTGATAAGATATGTGGCAGTGCGTTCTGCACCCTCACCGCTGTGCACCCAGGTTTCTTCTTTAACCTGTCTGCGACCCTCGGCATATTTGGGGTCTGTAATGCAAGTATCAATCAAATCTTTAAGATTCTGCATATTTTCCTCTGTGAGTTGAGCACCAAGTCTTGGAAGTGCCGTAGTAGTCCAGAGTGGAGTATCAAGCCACCACGCATCATAAAGGCTCACGTCGAACTGTGGGTCAGTATAGATTACGGGCTTGTCATATATAAGTGTGAAATCAAAAATAACACCTGAGAAGTCAGAAATAAGAATATCTGAACGGCGAAGTACGTCGAAATTGTCAGTATCTCTGTTCCATTCAAGCTGGTCTGATTCGGGGTACTCTGCCATAAGCTTGTCAAGTAAGTCTTTTTCAGATGTGAATGACTGTGGGTGTGGACGTACAATAACGTGATAACCTGTCTTTAAAAGAACATCAAGAATTTTTCCGCCATACACATTAAAAATTGCACTCTGACCCCAAGACGGAGCAAGTAATACTGTGCGTGGATGTTCAGGTGCAGGGCCTTCTTTTTTAAGTCTTGCAGCCATTTCGTCCATATAAGGAATACCCACTTTAACAAGTTCCTTTTTAGGAAGTTCACGGATTTTCTCAAGATTTCTTATATCATTTGCCTGATATTGACCTGAGAGAAGAATTGCATCGTAATAGTCAATACCGAACATTCTGTAAAGTGTGATTTCACTTGCAGCATGTGGAATGTGAACATAGTATTTTACCTGCTTTGAACGTTTCCATTGATAAACATCAAGACCCGGAGTTGTTGAAAGCAAAATAGTTGCATTCAAGAAATTAAGACGGGCAAACGCCTTGTTTTCTTCACCAATAAATTCTGTTTTAACGTGCTCAAACTTTTCGTTCAAGGCGGGGTCATCGGGTGAAGCGGTCATATAGACAACTTTTTTACCAAGCTTGTCCATCTCACGACAGATGGGCTCAAAAATTTTCCAATATCTCTTATCGTCTGCAAAAATTGCAAATGGGATACTCTTATTACTTGCGTCAATTTTTCCGCCACTGAGTTTAAAGCGGATTTTAATCCACAACATTCTCAATGAGTAGATACCCGCACCAATAACACCGATAAGAATGGTGAAAAGCATACTACCCGTACCGGGGTCAATATACAATAACACACTCAACATCTCCTTATGCAAAAGATAATTTTGAATTTAATCATATTCGATTTATTATAGCACAATCATACCTGAAATGCAACGATTAAGGCTTTTTATTTATACTTTTTTATAAATAAAAAGCAGAAACACTTTAAAATGTTTCTGCTCAAAAAATATTCTTTTAACTATTTGCCTTTCTTAAAGATTTCTTTAATGTCAGCCGCAGCGAAAATGCTACATACAAGAACAACAACTGTGCAAACAATTGCAATTGCACTTGGCATTGTTTTTGTGATGATTGCAGTGAAGATAACTGCCCATGCACCATAAGTAACATTGAGTCCCATAGCCTTTGAAGCACCAATTTGAGCAATTGCTTTGTAATAGAAAAGATATGAAACTGTTGCACACAAACCTGCCGCTGCGATTGTAGGAATCAACCAAGGAGCTTCACTTGTGAAAAGAGTACCGATAAAGCTCCAGCTTTCTGTAATTCCCCAACCCTTAATCAATGAAATTGCGGGTAAGAGAATAATGCCATAAGTAAGTGCTGACGTTGTCTGACGAATTTGAAGAGCATATTCATCAGTAACCTCAGGGTCTGTAAGAGATTTAGCAAGAATAACTGCTTCAATACCCCAACCGAATGAGCACATAAGTGCACCAACAATACCAAGAGCAAAGTTAGTAACATTCATTTCAGGTGAATAGTAAAGTCCATAAACACCGAGAAGTGTTGCTATAAGGAAAATCCACTGATGCCATTTCATTTTTTCCTTAAGGAAAATGAATGCAAGAACTGCACCGATTGCAGGGAAAACCGCAGATGCAACCGCACCGATTGAAGCACCCATATAGTTAACTGACATTACGTAACCCGTCATACCGATAGGGCCACCAATAACCGCAGCAAGAACTACGAATTTACCGCTCTTTGTCTTAAATGCTTTCCATACATTTTTTGCATTTCCCTTTGCTGCATTGTAAATTGTTGCCCAAATTGCTGAAAAACCGTCGTGTAAGAATGTGCTTACGAATGGTGCTAAAAATACTGCTTGTTCCGTTGTAAAAAACGGAGTCATACCCAACGCATAACCCAAAACTATTGTTTCTAATGCCCATGTAATACCGGCAATAACACCTGCTACCATAAATATTTCCTCCTTAGATTTCTCTATATTCTTTTACAAAACCTTTAAGTCTTGTATAACGTTCAACTGCCCAATCTTCCATTGGCTGACCGTCATATGGAACTCGCATTTTAGCCCAGAGTGTCCAGAGATAGTCAACATAGATTTTACTTGCAAGGAAGTGCTTTTCATCAGTTACATCGGGTTCTTTGCCCAAATATGCACTGAGAAGCATATGGTCATATTCTGCATTAAAGCCTGCTTCAATTGAAACGTCAGCAATATCCCACATACCGTCATTCATACCCGCATATTCCCAGTCGATAAGGTACATTCTTCCGTCACCTAAAACCCAGTTTTCACAAAGGGCATCATTGTGACAAGGAACTTTCTTGATGTCAATCAACGAGTCAACCTCTGCCTTGATTTTCATAACCTCTGCCTTGATTTCTGCGTAGTCATCAAACATTGGCACATTGTTATCTTCAATGACCTTTTCGTAACTTGCAGCCATTTCAAAAACCTCAAAAGGAACTTTTGTGTCAACTCCGCAAGTATGCATTTTCTTAAAAATTTCTGCAACCTGTTCAATACGTTCACGATTTTTAAGTGACTCAGCAGACATTGTAATCGCATTTTTAATAAAACGTGTAACCTTTGAGCCATCTTCACCGAAATAGAGCATTTCTGCGTCAACACCCAAATCGCAGGCAAGTTTTGTACTTACCATTTCATCGCTACGTACAATTACCTCTTCAGTACCTTCACCGGGAATTCTTACAACATATTCTTCACCATTTTTAAGAGTTACCTTGTACGTATGGTTTGTAAGACCGCCCATACGGGATAAATCTGCATATTCGTCTGTTCCGAGCACCTTAAGCATAAGAGCTTTAACAACAGGAATATCAGCCTGTACAATTTCTTTTGCCATTTTTTTATTTCCTCCTGAGAATTTTTTCTTCGTATGAATATTTATACTCTGTATCGCCACAGACAAAAGTAAAACCTGCGGCAGCATTAGTATCATCTTTATAAGCAGTTACCCTCACAATGTCTTTTTCTTCGCAACCCAACTGCTGTGCAATATTTTTGAGAATCTGTGAATGTGTGTCATTTATGTAATCCGCATCAAATTCACGAAGCTCATCCAATGTATCAAACTCAAAGACAACATCATCGCTGTATTTTCTGATTTTCATTTTAAGCTCGTCAAGGTGATTTATGTAAATGCTTTCCCAAAGCATATCTGCAGTTTCGGGAAGGTCGTATTCATCACAAAGAATTTCAACAAATTTCTCGCTGAATTCCTCACTCCAAAATGTGTGACCAAGCATAAACCAAGCATTTTCACCGCCCACGGTAACGTTGCGAATTGTACCGTCGGTTTCACAATCCATACACCATTCCTTTGTTGGACCGTCAGCATAAACCGCCGCATAATAGCAATCAGAAACTTCTCTTTCAAAAGGATTTTCAGAGAAATAATTGTCAGCGGAGCAAAGATATGAATTCTTTAAAATATCCTTTACAACATAAATACTTGCATTGTTGTTTCTTGTAAGATAATCGGGATTTTCAACAATATGTACACCGAATTTTTCTTCAAGATACTTAAACATTTCGCCCTTGTAACCCACAACAATATAAATTTCAGGCACACCCGCCTCTTTAAGCTGACGAATCTGACGTTCAATCAAAATTTCGCCTTTTACGGTGATGAGTGCCTTGGGCATTTCATATGACAAGGGGGCAAATCTGCTTGATGTTCCCGCAGCCATAATAACTGCATTGTCAACTTTATGCATTTAAACAACTCCAGTTTCTTTTAATATTTTATAATATTCCTTAGCAAATCTGTATTGCTTTATTGAATACTCACCAAATTCTGCTCCATGTTTGAGCTTATATTCACACCAATTGCTCCAGAGCAAACCGCCCGTTGCGATATACGCATAGATTTTCAATCTTGTTTCATCGGGACAATTATTTTCAAAATACTCATCAATCAAAGCATCAATATGCCCTTTGTCATACAATGCATAAAGACTGAACATTGCCAAGTCAAGATGTGGGTCCTGCATTCCTGCATATTCCCAATCAATCATTCTAATATCCTGCCAATTTTCGCTATTGTCAGGCATCATAAAATTATCTTGTACTGCATCAAGATGGCAAAGGCAAATATCCTTTTTCTGCTTTTCTAAGAAAATTTTGAGAGAGAATATTTTTTTCTTCGTTTCTTCGTAATCAGGGTAAACTGATTTTTCGCCATTCCACAGACCTTCATAAAATTCAATTTGCTTAAACAAATCAAATTTATAATCGATTTCAAGACCCATTTGGTGAAATTCTCGAAGCTTATTCATACATTTATGTACATCCTTTTTATTAAAAGGGTCACAGAAATGTACATCACACATATATTTTGAAATTTTAAGACCTGTTTCACAGTTGAAATAGACTACATCATCGGTAATATTCTTGTTTTTAGCTGCTTTATATACTGAAAACTCCGCATTAAATTCAATATCTGTTTTATTTTTAGGAAGCTTTAAAATATATCTTTCACCTTTACAAGTAAACAGAAATGAATTATTCGTCATTCCTTTTTTCAAAATAGTTATATCGGTTATTTCTTCTTTTTGCACATCAAAGACCTTTGAAATCTCGTCAAGAGGTATCATTCGTGGAGCATCAAGCTCTTGCAAATCATAAATGCTGTTGATTTCAACAACATCATTTTTATCAGCCACTCTTGCACCAACTAAAAGCCTGTCATTTTCATAAAGAGTTTCTTCCCAAAAAGCACCTTTATAGCGACGGTCATTGTTCATCACATACAGACGCTCACGCACTATTTTTGCATCATCAGCATTAAGATAAGCAATACCAAGCATATCATTTGCACCGTCATTAGAGAGCACAAGTTCCTGCTTTCTGTTAACCCGTACAGAATCCTCATCACTTGGGGCATCTGATACCATATACCATGAATAAAGTTCATTTCTGTTGAATGGATTTATTCCGCACCACAAATCACAGGGTACAATGTATGCATTCTCAAGATATTTTTCTGCCAACGACAATGAATGCAGATTATTTTTAACAGCATAATGGGTATTAACAATCAAATCCACATTAAATTTATCTATAAGGTATTCAAATCTTTCCTTTGCAAAACCCACAACAACGTGTATTTCATATACACCGATTTCATTGAGCTGACGAATCAGCCTTTCAATTAGCACCTCACCCTGAACATCTAAAAGTGCTTTTGGTTTTTCAGCACTGAAAAGAGAAAGCTTTATTCCCGACCCCGCTGCCAAAAGAATTGCTCTTTGGGGTGAGTTTTTTCTCAACAAATCACGGCTTTTTTGAGTCAACCGCATTTCGTTGTCAATAAGGAATTCTTCAAGCAGATTTTTCAATGCTCCATTTATTGCACCAAGTGAGCAACCACAAAGTGTAGCCAATTCACGTTGATTTGAATATTTACAACGGGAAAGTGCCAATAAGACATCTTTATCTCTTCTGTTCACGAAATCGCCCCATTCTGCATTTTATGAACACCGCTTATTGTATCACATTCTAATAAAAAGGTCAATCTTTTTTAAAAGGAAAATAATTGATATTATAAACGCAATAAAAAAGCGGAGCCGAAGCTCCGCCGTAAAATATTAAATTACCATCTGTTTTCAACATACTCACAGAAAGCATACATATCCTTAATTTCAATCTTTGTACCGTCATCGAGAACAACGTCACCACTCCAAAGTCCGTGCACCTGATGAGTATGCATTCTACCGATTTTCAAATCCAAATCAGTGTGATAATCAAAGAATGGTTGCATTGTCATATTGAAACGACCATCTTCTGAAATAATCTTCCAAGGTTCCATATATTTATCGTCTTTAGGGAAAGTTTCAACGTCAACCGCACCGAATTTGTGAACCTTACCGTCATAGAAAATACAGGTTTCAGTAGCATTACTCTCATCGCCGATTGCCCATGTGATTTCAAAGCCCACGCTGTGCTTTTCGCCCTTGTCATCAGTAATATATGTAGTGCCTGCACCCCAATACCAAACCATTTCGTGAATTGTGTTAACTCTGCCCCAATCCAAAAATGCAAAGGTATCTTCTTTTGAGAATTCATAAAGGTCGCTGCCAATTCGCATTGTACCACCACAAGGCATACCAATCTGCTTGGTTGTCATAAAGTAACGTGTGGGGTCTTCTTTGAAAGGAAGTACGGTTGTGATATTCTCAAAGCCCTCGGGAATATCCATTGTGAAATCACATTCAACAACACCGTGTTTTTTTGTTACACATCTGAACCAAAGTCTTCTTGAAATTTCTTTTGTGTCAAAATCAAGTTCAGCACCGCCCACATTTACTTTAAATCTGTTCGGCACATCGCCCTTTTTCGGTGGAATAAACTTGTCACCTAAGAAAAATTTTGTACAATCAATGATTTCGTTACCATGTTCAATATCAATAAGCTTTGCAGTAGCAAAACCGCCCGCATTGATATTTGCAAAATTGAGCTGTACTGTAAGTTTACCGTTTGAAACCTGATAAAACTCCCACTCTTTACGGCTGATAACACCTTTTTTAACAAGATTTCTGTCATACTCAAAAACATTGTGTCTTGCCCAGCCTTTAGCATTCAATGTGCCGTCAGCATTGAGAAGCGGTGTGCTTTCAGTGTATTCAATCTGCTTTGATTTTTCTTCCCATTCTGTAAAAGGAACATAAGTTCTTTCCATTTCCATTTCTCCTTGTATAAATTTACCAATAACTATTATATAACTATTTTTTATTGATTGCAATAGTTATAAAAAATATGACAATATTGTTATTTATTTAACATTATTCTGTTGAAAACAACAATATAATTTGGTATAATAAGTCCATATTTGTTCTGGAGGAATATTAATGGAAAACAACGCAACAATAATTGCCTTATCGGGCAAGGGCGGTGTGGGCAAAACCTCAATTTCTGCCGCAATTGTAAAGCTTCTTGTTGAAACTTACCCCGATAAGAAAATTCTTGCCATTGATGCTGACCCTGCAGTCGGTCTTTCAACTGCATTGGGAATAGACGTTAAAATGACAATTGATGATATAAGAAAAGAAATTGTTGAAACCGTTGAAGACGGTCAGACAAAAGCGGCTATCGAGCTTTTAGGCGATGCAAGATATAAAATCTTTGATGCACTCGTTGAAACTGACGGTTTTGCATTTATTGCAGTTGGTCGTCCCGAAAGTGCAGGTTGTTACTGCAAAATCAACTCATATTTAAAAGAGGTCATTTCAATTCTTTCGCAGGATTTTGATTATGTTATAATTGATGGTGAAGCGGGAATTGAGCAGATTAACCGCAGAGTAATGGAAAAGGTTACTCACCTCTTACTTATTACTGATGCAAGTAAAAAAGGTACTCAGGTTATTTCAACAATCAAAAATGTTGCCGATGAGCTTGTTATGTACAAAAAAATCGGTGCAATAGTTAATAGAATTCCTGACGAGAGTATTATCCCCCACATAAACACAAACGGAATCCCTGTTTTGTCATATATCGAAACCGACTCAAACCTTGCCATTTACGACATTGAGGGTAAAAATATTACAAAGCTTCCCGCTGACTCAAATGTTGTAACAGGTGTTAAAAAGGCTCTTAAAGAATTGGAAATAATATAAGGAGTAAGCTATGAAAGATTTAAAGCATCTTTATGAATTTGAAAAACTTTTACAAGATGCCAATAATGACCTTGTAAAAAAAGCCAAGGATGATGGTGGTATTGCTTTGGGCTATACCTGCTACCACATTCCCGAGGTACTTTTAAACTGTGGCAACTGCTTTTCAGTAAGACTTCGTGCACCACGCACAGGCTCAATGGATATTGCAACATATTATATGAGTAATTTCCTTTGCGGATATTCAAAGGCTATTTTGGAACGTGCAATTGAGGGCGGTTACAATTTTCTCAACGCCCTTTTGTCATCTGAAACCTGTTCTGAAATGAACAGAACTGCTGAGCATTTTGAACTGCTTAATTTAGTTCCTAATGACAAGTTCTTTGTCACATTTCTTGATGCACCATTCAAAATTGAGGAGCACACAATCAAGCATTATGTTAATCAGACAAAGGTGAAAATTCTTGATATGCTAAATTCGGTTTATGGTGTTGACACCTCTGACGAAGCACTTTTGAAGGCAGTTGAAGAGCATAATGAGGTATGCCGTCTTATGACGGAAATTGGTGACTACAGAAAAGAAGAAAACCCAAGAATAACAGGTTATGAATATCATATTTTAAACCTTGTTACATATTGTTGCCCCAAGGCTTTAATTCTACCCGCACTTCGTGAAACTGCAGAAGAATTAAAAACACGTGAGCCCGACATTAAGAAAAACTACCGTGCAAAAATAGTGGTTGTGGGCTCTGAAATGGATGACCCCGATTTCACGGCTCTCATTGAAGATAGTGGTGCACTGGTAGTTGCAGACCGTTACTGCTTTGGTGCATTACCCGGAAGACAAGAAATCATAATTGATAAAGACAAAGATATTCTTACACAGATTTGTACACATTATATGAAAACAAGTCAGTGCCCAAGATATATGAGTCACGAAAAAGTACAGGAACGCCGTGATTATGTTAAACAATTGGTTGATGAATACCACGCAGACGGTGTTATGTATGAGCAGTTGAAATTCTGCGAATACTGGGGCTATGAAAGAGCTCTCGCATCATATGTTATGAGTGGAGATTACGGTGTGCCCACTGCGGCTGTTGACCGTCAATATACCGCATCGGCATCAGGTCAGTTGAGAACTCGTGTTCAGGCTTTTGTTGAAAGCCTTGAAATTAAGAAGATACAAAAGGCAAAGGAGGAAAAGCAAAATGGCTGAATACGGTAAACTTTATAAAGAGCATACCGCCATTTTAAAGCACAGAGAATGGCGTGGCTTAAAGGACACAATGTACGACTACTACCGTTGGCTTGTCACTTGGAAGGATATGATTAAAATGGTGCTTAAAGCACCCATATCCACAGTTAAGGGCTTATGGCGATACAGATGGATGGCATCTTATCTCTCTGCACCATCTTTTGTTGACCGTCATGTTGCAGGTCTTCGTGGACCTCATCTTCGTATTGCACATCTTCATTACAATATGATTGTTAAGCACACCACAAAGCTCATAAACATCTCATTCCGTGCAGACGAGAAAATTAACCCAAACAATAAGCTTTCAAAGAAAATTGTGCTTACAGATGAGATTGTTCCCAATGAAGTTTTTATGGGATTTCCCAATCTTCAGCCAATGCCCTTACAGACATTACCCATATTCTTATCGTCAATGGTTGACCAGCAGATTACTCCCCCCTACCTTGAAGTAACTGAAAGTTTTGGTGTTCCTGCTGACGTGTGCCCACTCCCAAGTGCTGAGGCGGGTGTTGCAATTGAAGATGATTATCCTAAAATGGGTTGTTGTATGATTGGTACAAATATGCCTTGCGACGGTTCGATTATGAATTCATCTTTCCTTGACAGAAGAATTAACTTACCCACCCATTGTTTTGGTGTGCCCCTTCGTTATGACGGTGAGGACGTTCAGGAATATGCCGTTGATGAAATCAAATCACTTATTAAATTCATTGAAGACCAGACCGGTGAAAAGTTTGATTGGGACGCATATTTCAAGGGAATTAAAATGTATAACAAACAGCTTGAGTATGAGCGTCAGAAATGGGACATCAACAAAACTCCTTACCCGCAGATGACGGGTGCGGCTTTCTGGCTTTACCGAATTTTCTATTTCAACCTTTCAGGTGGTTCAAATGAAAAATTCTTAAAGGTTGACGAAAAGGTCAACAAGATTATGATGAAGGCTTATGAGAACAAAACTCCCGTATCAAAAGAAATGCGTCACCGTGCAGTTGTTTGGAGTTGCCCTGCAAACTATTACACAAGCTTTGCAAATTGGCTTGAAAACTGTTGGGGTATGAACGTTGTTATGGATATGGAAACAATGATTTCATACTTGGAGATTGATTCAGAAAACAAAGAACAATCCCTTAAAGACTTGGCAAAAACATATCAACGTTCAATTATGCGTAAGCATACAAAGGGCGGTTACCGTAACGTTGTTGATGAATTGTGGCGTATTGTTGAAGAATACAATGCAGATACAGTTATTATGTATGACCAGATTTCTTGTAAGGGTATGGACGGTCTTGCAGGTATTTTTGATGACCAGGCAAGAGAGAAAAATGTAAACTTTATCTGGGTCAAGCAAGACCTTATGGACCCACGCACAATTTCACGACGTGATATGCGTGAACAGGTTAACAAATATATGCAGACAGTTTTACAAGAAGAACCGCTTGATGCCTCACTTCTTGATTTTGAAGACGATATGGCTTGGTAATTTCAGTTTATAACACACGAGAATATTTTTTCTGTAGCAACGAGAAAACCGCAAGACACACAAGTGTATTTCGAGGATTTTCGAGGCGGTTACAGGAAGAATAGACCGTGGCTTATTGTATAAAGGAGATTTATTATGAAATTTTTTGGTGGATGCGATGTAGGCTCTACATATACTAAATGTGTAATTCTTGACGAGAATGGAAATATGGTAGCAAATGTTACTAACAGAAGTAAAATCAACCCCGTACAAAGTGCAGAAATAGCACTCAATGATGCGATTGCACAGGTTGACGGATTAAATTCGGCAGAAGAATTGTCATACCTTATCGGTACGGGCTACGGACGAAATAAAGTTCCGTTTGCTGATGAAAACATTTCCGAAATCAGTTGTCACGCAATGGGTGTACACGTTACTAACCCCGAGGTTAAAGCGATTATCGACATCGGCGGTCAAGACGTTAAGGGTATTTCAATTGACACTGACGGTACAGTTAAAAACTTTGCTATGAACGACAAATGTGCCGCAGGTACGGGCAGATTTTATGAGGCAATGGCAAATGCTTTTGAAATGAGTTTGCCCGAATTTTCAAAGCTTTCACTCAATGCTAAAAACACAATCCCGATTACTGCACAATGCACCGTTTTTGCAGAAAGTGAAGTTATTTCCCTTGTTGGTGAGGGCAAACCGATGGACGAAATCGCAGCGGGTATTCAGTTAGCAGTTGCAAAAAGATGCTTTGTTATGGCTAAAAAAGCGGGTGCTGTTGACAGCATCACTCTCACAGGCGGTTGTGCAAAAAATGACGGACTTAAAAAAGCAATTGAAAAAGTTCTTAAAATCACAGTTGTCGAATTAAAAACTGACCCTCAGCTTATGGGTGCTTTAGGTGCAGCAGAATATGCACGTCAAAAGGGTCTTGCAAAGGAGAATTAAAATGGAAGTATTTTTAATAATTCTCGGTGTTATTCTTGCATTTTTCTTAATCACATTTATAATTTATTGGTTTAACCTTGATATGAAACTTGTAAGAGTTGTGTATGATGCACTCGGGAAACACTATGACAAAATGAAAAGGGATAAAAAATTATAATGGATTTTTTCAACTCTTTAATTGAAGACGTAAACAAGCTTGTAAATAAATTTTCTGAAAGAAAGTTCAATTACGACAAAGAAAACATCTGCAACGATTATGGTTACAGTCAGGTGATTCTTCAAAGGGACACTGCATTTGAATTAAGTGGTACAGGCTTTAATCTTGTTACAGGCAATAATATTGATGACGAAATTATTGTAATCGGTAAGGATTTGAACGAAATCAAATCCGATTGTAAATTCGCACGAATTTCAATTATAAAGATTGATGACACCGCCGAAGAGCAGACTGCATATAACCTTATCCGCAAAATTGAATATGTGAAATATCACTATTTCCCCGACGGATATATGTTGAGAACAACATCCCGCTCACACAAAGAAGCGGTACGAGTTTCAAAAACTGCAATAAAAAGCGGAATCAGTTTTGAAAAGGTTGGTAATCTTCTTATAAACAAATATAAGGAAATCCCCGCAGTTCAAAATGTTAGAATTATTTTCATTACTGATGAGAATGTGGATTTCAACGCACTATTCACCATTGCCGAGAAGAATAACCAAATCACCGAAACTCTTAACCACATTATGAACAATGTGAATTTCGATTGCTCAACCTGTAATCTTAAACCTATCTGCGATGAAGTTGAGGGAATGAAAGAGCTTCATTTCAAAACTTCTATGGGTAAATAATATGAATAAAAAAGATATTATCTCATTTTTCGACCATTTTGCACCCGATTGGGACAAGATGAACGAGCAGAGCAGCCAAGTAATTGAACAAATCCTTGACAATAGCGGAATTTGCGAGAACACCCGTGTACTTGATGTGGCTTGTGGTACGGGTGTGCTATTCCCCTACTACATTGAACGCAACGCAATTGTTACGGGTATTGATATTTCGTCAGAAATGGTGAAAATCGCAAAAGAAAAGCACCCGCAAATCAATGTAATTTGCGGTGATGCTGAAAATATTTCATTCAATAAAAAATTTGATGTTATTATGATTTTCAATGCTTTCCCCCATTTTCCCACCCCTGAAAAGCTTATTGAGAATTTGTCAAAGCACTTAAAATCAGGTGGGCGCATATCAATAGCTCATGGGGCAAGTCGAGAAGACATTAACCGATGTCACGAGGGTAAAGCAAGTGTAATTTCACAGACATTACCCGCAGCAAACGAATTAAAAAAATTGCTCACTCCCCTTTTTGATATTGACATTATGATTTCAGACAACAAAATGTATCAAGTGTCGGGCACAAAAAGATAAAATTAAACTCCCCAATTTGGGGAGTTTTTGTTTTGTTTATTTCTCTTTCACAATGCTCAATTTATCAAATATTCCGCCCGCATAACTATTGTTGACCGATTTGAAGGTTACTGTGACTTTATCTTTGTCTTTAACATACTCTTGAGGGATTTTATAATAAACATCATAAAACCCGTTAGGATTTGGGTCTTCAAGTGTCACGTTTTCAAGCACTTCACCGTCAACAAGAATTACAAACTGACGTCCCACATCACCACTGTAATATTTCACCGCAAGGTAATTCGTGGCGGTATTTTCAACCGTCATTTCATAACTGAATTGACCATTCGGTGTGGCATCACGAAACATAAGCCCCTTGAAATTGCCCGTATTTGAATTTTCCGCTTTAAGATTGTGAGAGAATTCGTACTGGTCATTCGCCACGGGCAGACTGTCAATAACTATGTATTTGTCCGCCTCATTTTCTTTTATTTCGGTATTCTTATCGGCAAGTGTAAAATAAATTCCGTAGCGATTTTCGTGTTGCTTATAGTGGGGTGAAAAAACTAAATTCTGATTTGTGCCTTTAATAGTGAAATTGAGTGTTCCAATTTCTTCTTCAAAATTTTCGTTAATATTTTTAAGCCAATTTTTAATTGTCACATCTTTGATTACAAGAACATCACTTAAACTTGAATCAAGCAAAGGAATTGTAACATTAACACCCGTTGTTGTGGTGTTCATTTCGTTGTTGCCCATATTTGCACTGAGCACCCACGGGCCATATTTAAATGCAACTGTATTTTCATTGTCGGGTAACGAGTATGCAACCACCATCATAGGCATATCATATTTTATAACATCTCCGTCAGCCCAATCACGAGAAATACGAATAAAACCATTCTTTTCTTTTGCTTTGATTTCTTCACCGTTGACCTCAACAAAGAATTTCGGCTCATCCTGACACCAATCAGGTACACGAAGAACAATATCGGCATTTGCAGAACCGTTCACAGTAAATTCCACATATTCCGCATTATTATGCAAATTCTCTGCATTTTGAGTGATTTTCAAGCCTTTTTCTGCCCAATTAACAGTTGAAGAAATGAATTGTGTAACGTAAATGCTGTTCTCGTCTTTATAATAAATACTGTCATCGAGCTTTGAAAAATTTTCCATTCCCGAGCCGGTGCAACACCAGAAATGCTGGTCGGGGGAACTATACACCTTGAAAAATCCCGTTGCCATAGGTTGAAAATATGTGGTCATTCCCGTTTGGGGATTCTGCGACGAGAGAATTGCATTTATAAACGTATTTTCATAGTAATCAGCATATTTTCTCTCACCCGTAATCTTATAAAGCTCACGGGTAAGTTTAAGCATATTATATGTATTACAGGTTTCACAGTTACAATTTGTGCGTTCTGCGTCAAGTATATTCGGCTCACCGAAATGCTCCCATTCACTGTTACCGCCCGTGATATATGTATGATTTTTAATAACAATTTCCCAGAAATTCACAGCAACCTGTAAATAGTATTCTTCACCCGTTACTGTGTAGCGATTGAGTGCACCCACAATTTTAGGAATTGTCGTGTTTGCGTGCTTACCATTAAGAATATCCTCACCGTTATAAAGTGCATCAAAAAGAGCAGTTTCATCAAAGCTATTTGCCGCTGACAAATGGTTTTCTGATTTTGTGTTTTTATATAACTGATAAAGGCAATCATTAATTCCGCCATATTCTACGTTGAGAACAGTTACCTGCATAGCCTCATCCCATTTTGAAGTACGGCTATAAACCCAATCACCGAGTTTAGATGCAACCTCTAAAGCATTTTCGTTACCCGTCAATTCATAAGCACTTATAAGTCCTGCAAGAATTTTATGCATACTGTACCAAGGAACCCAAGTGCCTGCAGTGTTTCCGTTTTCAATCTGTTCATAATGACTTTCGGGGATTGCCGCAAGATAGCCACTTTCTTTGTTCTGACACTCTGCCAAAACCTCAACAATATGGTCAACAATTTTCTTTAAGTCCTCGTCACCGCTTGTTGCATAGGCTTGTGAAACAGCAGTAAGATAATGCCCAAGAGTATGCCCTTGAATTGCAGAGGTTTCCCATCCACCGTATTTTGTAGCATCACTTTCTATACCCGAAATCTCACAAAAGCCCTTTAAAAGTTTTTCTGCATCAAGGCTTTTAAGATATTCGACCTCTTTTGCAAAAGCATTTTTTGTATATTCATCATGAAGCTCAACGTCACTCATAGAAAAGTCGCTCAACGGTGTTGCGAGTGGGGTGGCTTTTGGCAAATCCTTATTATTTGTACAGCCAAAAAGGGACAAAATAATGCTTAACATCATAATAAATATCAATCCTTTTTTCATATAATCAACCCAATTTTATTTTTTATTCAGTATAGCACATAAGTTTCATTATATCAACTTGAAAAACTGAAAATGCAGTTGTATAATATTAAACGATTTTAATTTTAGGGAGTATAAAAAATGGCACTTTCACGTAGAAGAACAATTGATATGACAAGCGGTCCGCTTTTCAGCAATATAATTTCATATACAATTCCGATTATTTTTACGGGTGTTTTACAACTTTTATTCAATGCTGCCGACCTTGTTGTTGTAGGTCAATTTTGTGGCAGTATTTCCGTTGCCGCCGTTGGTGCAACGGGTTCAATTACAAATTTGATTGTCAATCTTTTTATAGGGCTTTCTGTGGGCACAGGTGTTGCAGTTGCTCAAGCCTTAGGTGCGGGTGACAATAAAAAAGTTCATCGTGCAGTACACACGGCAATCCCCACAGCCCTTGTAAGCGGTATTATTCTCACCATTGTGGGCATTTCATTTTCAGAAACCTTTTTAATATGGATGGATACACCTGAAGATGTGCTCCCCCTCTCTGCTCTTTATATGAAAATCTATTTTGCGGGTATCATTTTTATGATGCTCTACAATTTCTGTTCATCAATTCTTCGTGCGGCGGGTGACACAAAATCACCTTTGGTTTTCCTCACAATTGCGGGCATTATAAACGTTATTCTCAATGTTATTTTTGTAACTGTTTTCCATCTCAATGTTGCGGGTGTTGCTCTTGCGACAACAATCTCACAGGCAGTTTCGGCAATACTTGTTACTCTTGCCCTTATAAAAAGAGAAGATGCTTGTAAGCTCTATCTCTCAAAAATAAAATTTTATAAAGATGAATTACTGCAAATCTTCAAAGTGGGATTACCCGCAGGTATTCAGGGCTCACTTTTCTCAATATCGAATGTAATTATCCAATCCTCAATCAATTCATTTGGTGCTGTTGTAATGTCCGGTAATGCGGCGGCACTCAATATTGAAGGCTTTGTCTATGTAGTACTAAACGCATTCCATCAAACTACAATCAATTTTACAGGTCAAAATGTGGGTGCAAAAAAATACAGACGTGCAAAAAAGGTATTTTTAATCTGCCTTTGTTGTGTACTTGTAATCGGGCTTACTCTTTCAACAATTATGTATTTGACAGGTCCAAAACTCTTATCAATTTACATTACTGACTCACCTGAAGCAATTGAGTATGGTCTTACAAGAATGAAATGTCTTTTCCTTACTTTCTGCTTTTTAGGACTTATGGATGTTTCCGGTGGCGGACTTCGTGGTATGGGTGTATCAGTTGCACCTATGATTATCTCAGTTATAGGTGTTTGTGGTATCAGAATCGGTTGGATTTATACTATTTTTCAGTTGCCACAGTTCCATTCACTCGAATGGTTGTACCACTCATATTCAATATCTTGGGCAATAACCTTTATTGCTCAAACTATCGTGTATTTTATCGTTTATAATAAGAAAAAACGGAGTGACAAGCACTGATGTTTACAAAGTATTTATTTTGCTATTTTACCGGCAACGAGCCCGAAAATGAATCAGTGCATTTCGCCCTTTCAAAAGATGGCTATAATTTCATTGCACTCAATAATAATGAACCAATAATAAAACAGACTCTTGGCAAAAAGTGTTGCCGTGACCCATATATCTTTCGAGGTGAAGACGGAGTTTTTCACATAATTGCAACGGATATGCGCTGTTTCGACGGTTGGTCAAGTAATAATTCGATGATTATATGGGATAGTGTTGACCTTGTGAATTGGGAAAATGAGAGAATAATTGACTTTTCTCAATTTGAAAGCACTAAATCTGCAAATCGTGTTTGGGCTCCACAAGTAATATTTGATAAAGAAAAACAGGAATATATGATTTACTGGAGTCACAATAACGAAGATGAGGGTTGGCACACAATACCTTGGTATGCATATACAAAAGACTTTATCACATTGACAACTGAGCCTAACATACTTTATAACCCAACAAGCGGTATGGCAGCAATTGATGGGGATATAATTGAAAAAAATGGCAAATTCTATCTTTTCGTTGCCGATGAAGAAAAAGACGGAATTTGCTATGTGGTTGCTGACCAAGTTTGCGGTCCGTATTTTGAACCTGACAACAATAAAATTTCTGTTGCAGACACCGCATTAGAAGGACATTGCACATATAAAATTCTTGGCACAGACAAATATGTGCTCATTGCTGACCAGTTTAAAGCGGGCGGATATTTTATGCAACAATCAACTGACTTAATTCATTTCAATAAGGTGAATAAAGACGACTATTCGCTTGACCATCTGCATCCACGACATGGCTCGATAATTCATATCACCGACGAAGAATATAAAAGACTTTTAAATACAGAATTCAAATAAAAAGGTGAGAATAACATACTATAACTCAATGGCGGGGTCAAGACCCCGCCTTATCTTTTAGGGGAGCTGAGAATATCTTTCTATTAAAACAACTCTACAACTCGATTTTTTTACATAAAAAAGGGTGCCTTTTCAGACACCCAACATATTAAGAATACCAAAAATAAAAGCAAAAGTCAATAGATTTTTAAAAATTTTAGTAGCATTGTGCACAAAATCTACGTTTTAAATAATAAAAAAGTGTTAACTTTGTACAAGATTACATATTGCAATATGCGTTTTTTCATGTTATATTATAGACACAGAAAGGGAAAGGTGATACCGATGTACAGGTAAAAACCAAAGGCTTAAAAAATATAACTTAGTTTAAAAGAATAAAAATGGTGTAGCAAACAACACGGACGTAAAAAATAAGTTTTAATAAAAACAAAGTTTAATATAGATTAAATGTTTGCAAACTAAAGTTAGATTTTTAAAAAAGCCTACCTTAAAAAGCCTTCAAAAAATTAAGTTCAGAAACATTAAGGGTCTCGCTTTTCGAGAATATAAGATGACTGTAAAAAGTGTTGAACGGAATGAAAAAAAGAGTGAAGGCGAAAATCTAAGAAAGAGAGGTAAATAAAAAGATGTTAGATATCAAGAGTGAACAGAAGTAACCCCCCGGCCAGTGAAAGATGTGTAAAGAAACATCGGCCTCGGGGGTTACTTCTTTTTTTATGCTGTTTTTTAATATTTGTTTTTGTCCCGTGTGGGACTTTTTTTATGCCTTCTCGGGCTGTGGTAGGGTTTTTAAAAGGAAAAGTGTATAACCAACCGCCATAATCACAAGCACTATTGACACTATAATCTGATTTTTCGGTGTCACATTGGACTCATTCACAAAAACACTCAATGCATTTATTCCGCTATGTGCCACAATACAGGGTAAAAGTGTTTTTCCTCTATAAAAAATAACAACAAACAAAAATCCAAAAGCCATCGCAGAAACAATCTGACATAAATTCGCCACAAGTGACATACCGCTACCGTTGAACAGATTTATAATGTGACCTATACCAAAAGTCAAGCTTGAAACGATTATTGCAGATTTCACATTATCTTTAGCCATCGCTTTAAAAAGAAAACCACGGAAAATTAATTCCTCAAGAAAACCTACGAAAAGCATAAGGCAAATGGTTATTACCACCTCATATGCTTTTGAATTGAGCACCACACCATACCAAAGATTTGATGAAATCATAACCGGAATAGGTATGAACCACATAAATTTTGAAAGTTTAATATCGGTTTTGCAAAGTCCATATTCTTTTAAAAGCCCGTTTTTATTAAGCCACACAAGAGAAATCACGGTCAATGCAATATAAAAGATTAACGTAGCCGATTTATAAATACCTATTGAATTGCTTATTGAATCGGCAACACTTGTACCAAGAATGTAAATTATTATCCACGCAATTGCAAAGCCGATTTCACTTTTATTGTAAAGTTTTTTCATAAATTCACCCCGAATTCACATTTATTATATCACAACAGTATCTCTTATTGCAATTACAAGTTTCATATGATAGAATTAACTCAATCAATGGGATTGTGAGGTTATTTTATGCATTTACTTAAAGTTGACAAAAATCATTATCAAGGTCAAGCGGACCCATATATTTTAAAATCAAATGGCAGATACTACATCTATGTTACAGGTCACGATGCAATTTATGCGTACCATTCAGACAATCTTTTTGAGGGTTGGGAATATTATGGTGTTGTAATGACCGTGCCAAATCACGATTCTTTTTGGGCACCGAGTGTTATTGAGCTTGACGGCAAATTTTATATGTACAACTCAATCGAAATTTACAATGACACACCCGACAAGGGCGGTCACAGGGGCGCTATGCACGTGTCCGTGTCCGATAGTCCCCTCGGTCCATTCACAGACACAAAACAGATTTTACACCCATTTTCAATTGATTCTCACATAGTTAAGAATGAAGCAGGTCTTTTCCTTTTCTATTCTGCAAATCGCTTTGAGGGTGAGAGAATCGGTACTTGCATTTATGTTGACAGAATGCTTGACCCATTTACCCCCGCAGGTGAGCCCGTTTTAGTTGTTGAACCAACACTTGACGAAGATATTTACCGTCGTGACCGTTATAAAAAAGGTCAGCATTGGCACACAATTGAGGGTGCTTACTATTTCAAAGAGGGCGACTGGCATTATCTTATGTATTCAGGCAACTGCTTTGAACAGCCCACATATTACATAGGCTATGCAAGAGCAAAAACTAATGAAACCGATTTAACAAAAATCAAGTTTGAGAAATATCCTGATGATAATACATATCACCCCGTACTCAAGGCAAATGAGTTTGAGGAGGGCACGGGCCACCACTCAATGATTAAAGAAGACGGTCAATGGTATGCAATTTATCACGCACGTGATTACGGTGACAAGCTCAATGCTTTTGATGCAAGAAACGCAAGAATCTGCAAACTGAATGTTGAGGACGGAATAATCACCGCTGAAAGATATAAAGACCATATATAAGTGCAGAATGCACAAGAATACAAATAATTTAATCCTCCCGAGTGGGAGGATTTTTTTATTTCATCAATTCATCTGCGAGATTTTCAAGTTGTGTATAGCTTTCATCATTGAGAGCGGACAAAATTCTTACTGTTGCTTCTGTATATGTGATGTTTTTTGACTTTTCAAGCATTTTTGTCATAACCTTTGTAGCGACTGGTGCCCATGAGCCATTTTCAACAAATCCGATTGTACGGTTTTTATAACCTCTTTCGGTGAGGTGATTTATAAATTCACGCACAAATGGGAAAATGTCAGAATTATAAGTTGTTGTTGCAAGAACAAGTTTGCCATAGCGGAATGCATCTTCAACTGCCTCTGCCATATCACATCGGGCAAGGTCATTCACAACAACCTTTTTACAGCCTTTTTCTTTAAGTAACTCTGCAAGTTTTTCAACTGCCTTTTTAGTATTTCCATAAACTGACGTATAGGCAATTACAATGCCCTCACTCTCAACACCATAACTTGACCAAATATTATAAAGATTAAGATAGTATTCTAAATTTTCATTAAGCATAGGTCCGTGTAATGGACAGATGATTTCTATATCAAGTGCAGAGGCTTTTTTTAGAAGTGCCTGCACCTGCGCACCATATTTACCCACAATACCTATGTAATAACGGCGAGCCTCACAAGCCCAGTCCTCATCCACATCAAGAGCACCGAATTTGCCAAAGCCATCAGCCGAGAAAAGAACTTTGTCGGCACTGTCATAGGTCACAATAACCTCGGGCCAATGCACCATTGGTGCGGTATAGAAAGTCAATTGGTGTTTGCCGAGAGAAAGTGTATCCCCCTCACCCACTACGATTTGTTTATCGGCAAAATCAGTGCCAAAAAACTGCTTCATCATTTTAAATGCCGCTGCAGATGAAACAATTTTTGCATTGGGATATTGATTCACAAAGTTCACAATATTTGCAGAGTGGTCGGGTTCCATATGCTGAACCACCAAATAGTCAGGACTTCTGCCACCAAGAGCATTTTTGATATTGCATAGCCATTCTTCTGTAAAATTCACGTCAACCGAATCCATAATTGCAATTTTTTCATCAACTATTGCATATGAATTATATGCCATACCGTTGGGCACTTCATACTGCCCCTCAAACAAATCAATTTTATGGTCATTGACACCTATATATTTAATGTCATTGGTGATTTTCATTGTTTTTCCTCCTATTTTATACACGCAATAATTATATAACATTGCAATTTCTCTTTCAACAGGCAATATTTTCAATTATTCAGGAATATATGTGTAAACTTTAAATCCATCAGAATAAAGCTGTTCACCGTCATTCATAACCCACATAGCCTCAACATTTTTCATTGAGTCAACCAACTTTTTACCATCTTCGTAATCCATAAGAAAGAGTGCGGTTGACATTGCATCGCCAAGACCCGAATCGTCGGTTATTACTGAAACGGAACGATATTTAGTGCCCGGCATTAATGTGAGCGGGTCAATAATATGGTGATAATTTTCGCCGTTAACCACATAAAATCTTTGATAAGAGCCACTTGTAACAATTGATTCACCTGCAACCCTTAAATATTCAATAAATGGCTTTTCTTCGTTTTCGGTATCGGGATTTTCAATGCCCACATTCCACTTTTTATCAATTGCCATTCCAACTGTACGCACATTTCCGCCAAGATTTAGAAGATAACCTGTTATCCCCTTTTCTTCAAGGTATTCTGCAATTTTTTCAGCAGCATATCCCTTTGCAACCGCACCCACGTCAAGTGACATTTCGGGGTCGGCAAGAAATACCGTATTATTCTCTGCGTCAATAATCAAATCTTCAATATTAGTGTGTTTTGAAGCCTCTTGCAGCTTGTCCATTGGCGGTAATTCTGCATTCATAGGGTCGTCAAGTCCGTCATTGCGGTATATGTGCCAAATTTTGAGCACACTACCCATTGCAATATTTACCTTACCATTGGTTTTAGTGTACATTTCTTTTGCAAAGGTCAACATATCAATAATCTTTTTGTCAACAGTCACCACATTGTGTTTGCCGTCTTCAACATCATTGATTGTTACAAGGTTATTGAGCCCTTCATATCGATTGTAAATTGTAAATAGTCGGTGATATTCATTGAGAAGAACTTCAATTTCTTCGCAAACTGCGTCAAAATCTTCTTTTGTTTCTTCATAACCCATAATTGTTGTTGCGGTATCAAAATAATCAAAATAATAATTACTGTATTTTGTGAGTTTCGGTTTAGGGTCACAAGCAGAAAAAGTCAAAATCTGCACAAAGAGAATTGACACTATTAAAAATATTGAAACTACCTTTTTCATTTTTTCACCGCCAATAATATAAATTACAAAAATAACCAAAATAAAATCTGATTTTTAAATTAAACTTTATTTTGATTACTTCTAAAAAAATGAGGATGTTGCGTGAACAACATCCCCGAATTTTTAATAAGCTAACAATTAAGCAACTGTAGCCGCTGCAACAGCAGCCTTAACCATATCGCCAACAGCGATTGAACAACCAGCTTTCTGGAGGTCTTCATTGCCGTAGCCTTCAACTACAAGACCACCGATTTCAGTAGCTGTCTTACCAACAAGAGCCTTGTCGAATTCAGCAGCCTGTGCGTACCACTCAAGTGTTACACCGTCGCCGTTCTTGTCAATCTTTGCAGGAGCCATTGCATAAGCATCGCCAAGTTCAAGCTTTGACTTAACTTCTGCTTTTGTATCAAGAGTAGCTTCACCCTTAACGTTGAATGAGAATTTGCCCTGAGTTGAATCTGTCTTAGCAACAACAACTTTACCGTCTGCATCAACTACTGCAGCAACGATTGTTGTGTCAACTTCGTCCATACCGTCAGCTTCTTCAGTAGCATCTTTGTTTGAATATGATGCTGAAGAAACAAGAGCAACGTTGAGTTTGCAATCAGCTGTTGCAGCTGAATCTGCAGCATTAGCAACTGCCTTTTCAAGAGCTGCTACGAAATCTGATACGTGGATTGTGCAACCTGCTGTCTGAAGGTCTGCAACACCATAACCGTCTTCAGCCATAAGAGCTTTTGCTTCGTCAACTGTCTTGCCTACAACTGCTGCCATGAAAGCATCAGCCTGTTCATTCCATTCAAGAGCTTTGCCGTCGCCATTCTTGTCGATTTTAGCAGCAGACATACCATAATCTGTGCCTTTTTCATACTTTGTTCTGAAATCTTCAGTAGCAACGATTTTGCCTTCTGCTGTCCAAGCTGTCTTGAGCTGAGCTGTATCAAGGTCAACAGCAACGATTTTGCCGTCAGCATCAAGAAGAACTGCAACTGCAGTTGTATTGAACTCGCCTGAACCATTTGTTTCGCCGTCAGCATTCTTTGCGTCACCATAGTTAGCAACTACGCCAAGACCAAACTTAAGAGGTTCTGCCTTTGAGCAACCTGCAAGAGCAACTACTGCGAAGAGCATTACTACTACAAGTGCTACACTAAGAATCTTTTTCATAAGTGTTTTCTCCTTTTCGAAAAAAAATATTTCTTTTATAAACGTGGTTATAATACCACAAATTTACAACATAATTATTGCACAAAAAAAAGTTTCTGTCAATATTTCAATAAAAAAATGAGTGACAGAAACTATTACAATTTTGTTATATTTTAGTTTTTTCAAATCGTTTTAAAATAACCGATGCGGCTATACCTACAAATACACCTGCAATTGTACCCGTTATTGCGAGAACAATCATATAATAACCAATCTGACTTGTTTCAAAAATTGCCATTGCAACAAGAATTTGACCCAAATTGTGAGCAACACCGCCCACAATACTTACACCCACCATCGAAAATAGGTCGAGCTTTTTGCAAAGGGTCATAAGCCCAAGACTCAATACCGCACCCGCCGTGCTGTAAATCAGTGTCATTGCATTACCAAATAGCAATGCAACAAGAAAAAGTCTTATTGCCGAAACCGTAATTGCGTCTTTTAGACCGGTTTTATAAAGTATGAAAATTATTATTATGTTGGGAAGTCCAATCTTAATTCCGGGTACTGCCGGCCATATTGGTGGCAGAATGGCTTCAACATAAGAAAGGACAAGTGCTACGGCAGTAAGCAACCCCAACACCGCATATTTTCTTATTTTTTGATTCATAAATACTCCTACACGGCAACATCAAGTTCGCCGTCAGTGTTTTCATTGGTTATTTCAATCACAAGCTTGTGAGGAAGACAAACAACGGTTTCGCCAACATAGGACACCGCTCTGGTTTCAACACAAATCTTGTCAGGACAATTCGCTTCACTTATATATGCTTTGCCGTCTTTAATTACAAGAATATTTGTATATTCATCATTCTCCCCTGTTTTTATGGGGATTTCAATATTTTCTGAAAGCGAAAATGATGCAACTTGGTTTCCGTCAATCTTGACCGAAACCGTTGAGCCCTCTTCTTTATTCATTACGAAAAGCAAAAGCCCCGCCGCCGCTATAAAAACTATAACGACGGCAAGGATTATGTCATTTCTTAACTTTTGATTTTTCTGAGAATTGTTATTCTTCATAAAATCAACCGATACTCCGTTTTACTTTACGATTTTAAGACAACCTGTGGGACAAGCATTTGCACATTCGCCACAGTTCTGACATTTTTCATAGTCAATTACTGCAAGATTGTCAATAACTTTGATTGCGTCATACTGACAGGTCTTTTCACATTTCTTACAACCTATACAAGCATTTGTGCAATTCTTACGTGCTGCTGCACCCTTTTCTTTGTTATTACAAGCAACTGCAACCGCAATATTTTCACTAACAAGAGAAATTACTCCGTTAGGACAAGTTTTAACACATTTTCCACAACCTATACAAGCCTTTGTGTCAATTCTTGCAAGATTATCTTTAACAGAAATTGCATTAACGGGACATTCTGCCACACAGTCACCAAGACCGATACAACCGAATTTACAAGAAGACGGGCCACCATAAAGCATTGAAGCCGCTTTACAACTTTTGAGACCCTCATAAACAGTTTTCTCTGTAACTGCTGAGCAGTCACCTGTACAATGCACATAAGCAACCTGCGGGGCTGCTGCACTCACGTCAACACCAAGAATGCCTGAAAGCTGAGATGCAACGTCTGCGCCACCGGGGATACAGAGATTTGCCTCTGCCTTTCCCTCTGCAACTGCTTCTGCATAAGCATCACAACCGGCAAATCCACAAGCACCACAGTTAGCACCGGGAAGGCACTCACGAACTGCCTTTACTGTTTCATTTTCGGGCACTGCAAAGAAGTGAGATGCAAGTGCAAGTAAAACACCTGCAACAATACCAATCGCCACAACCACAAGAAGAGCTGTTAAAATATCTGTAATCATATCTCTTACCCTCCTTATGCAAGTAAGTTTTCAACGATTCCTGCGAAACCGAAGAATGCCATTGAAATGAATGATGCCGCTACAAGAGTTACGGGAAGTCCTTTGAAACTTTCGGGAACATCACTTTCTTCGATGCGTGAACGCATACCTGAGAAGAGTACCATTGCCAAAAGGAAACCAAGACCACAACCGAGTGAGCTTACCATTGATTCCAAGAAATTATAACCATCAGTAATATTATTGATTGTAACACCTAAAACTGCACAGTTTGTTGTAATCAAAGGAAGATACACACCAAGGCTCTTGTGAAGAGATGGAATATATTTCTTAAGGAAGATTTCAATAAACTGAACAAGTGAAGCAATAACAAGAATAAATACGATTGTCTGCATAAATCCAAGGCCTAATTTATCAAGAATAAATGTTTGAATAGGCCATGTGACTGCTGTTGCCACAAGCATAACGAAAATAACCGCAATACCCATACCAACAGACTGATTAACCTTCTTTGATACACCAAGGAACGGGCAGATACCAAGAAAACGGTTAAGAACATAGTTGTCAACAAGAACTGATGACATCAAAATAAGAATCAATGCTTTAACATCCATCTTATTCGCCCTCCTTTACTGTATTTTCACAACCGCCGTTGCAAGAACCCGCTGAAGGGCAACCTTCACAACCGAATTCCTTTTTCTTGATAAGTTTACCATTAGTAAGCTTATTAACAACTGCAATAAGAAGACCGTAAACCAACAATCCGCCGGGAGCCTTTGCGAGAAGACCGATTGTAAGACCATTTTCAACAAGGAAAGGAATTTCATTACCTGCAAATGAACCTGCACCGAGTACTTCACGAACAATTGCCATTGCAAGAAGTGCAATTGTGAAACCTATACCCATTCCGATACCGTCAAGCGCTGACTTGCCAATTGAGTTTTTACTTGCAAACATTTCTGCACGGCCCAAGATAATACAGTTAACCGTAATAAGCGCAAGATAAACACCAAGAGTTTCGTACAAATCAGGTAAGAATGCCTGAATAAGCATCTGAACAATTGTTACGAAACCTGCAATAACTACGATATAGCAAGGAATTCTTACTGTATCGGGAATAAACTTACGTAATGCTGAAATAACAATGTTTGAACAGATTAAAACTGCCATTGTTGCAAGACCCATACCAAACGCACCATTAACTGTTGTAGTGGTGGCAAGAGTGGGACATGTTCCGAGAATAAGTACAAAAACGGGGTTTTCACGGAGAAGACCTTTTAAGAGAATTGACATATTATTTTCTTTACTCATAATTAAGCCACTCCTTCCATAATTTTAACTGCTTCAATAGCCTTACCAACACCGGTCTTATAACCATTTGTTGTGATTGTTGCACCTGTAATTGCGTCTATATCTTTATAATTTGATTCGTCTTTGCCATTGAACTGTGAATAGAATTCCTTATCTGCACAAACTGAACCAATACCATCTGTTTCGCTCTGTGCTGTTGTTACACAGTTAATAATTTCACCGTTCTTTGTCAAAGCAATCTTAATGTAAATGTATTCGCCTGATGGATTATAGTAATGGTCACCATTGATACCGAAGCCTGCTGCGTGAAGCTCAATCACATAGTTACCACTTGCAGTTTTATATGCCTTTTCAATATGTGATGGCATATCAGCATACTTTGTAAGGTCAACCTCTGTCATTGAAGAATCTGCCATAACCTTAGCCGCTGCTTCAATAGTTGCCTTAACGTCATCTGCAACTTCAGAAATTACTGCACCATTTACGTCAACACCAACGAAGATTTCTTCATCATTTACAACTGTTACGTAAACTGAACCTGCGCCATTGTCTGCAGTGTAAATTGCTGAAATACCTTCAAGTTTTTCACAAATGAACAATTCTGTGAACTTGTCACCTGCAGGAAGTGCAGTTGCAAGGTTATCTGCAAGAATTTCTTCTTCTGAACGAATGTCAACACTGCCACCGCCGAGAATAATTGCAGAATTAAGTGCATCTTTAACTGCACCCTTATATGCACTCGTAGTCATTGTCGCACCTGAAATTGTTTCAACTGCATCAATTGTATCAACAGTTGCACCCTTGGTTTGTTCACCATAAGTTTTTTCGTGGCTAAGTGTTTCATTACTTGAAAGGCAAACTGCACCTGTTACAACACCATCAGCACCTACGCCACACATAATAATCATATCGGGGCCATAGCCTGTTGCAGTAACCTTAAATACACTACCGCCATTTGAAGCAGTATAAGCCTCAAGCACTGATGATGGGAATGTATATTGTGTCATATCAACTGCAGTGAAATCGCCACCGTCGGGCATTACAACAAGCAAAGCTTCATTAGCGGCAGCACCTGCATTTTTTTCAATAATTGGAGCTGTTATATAGTTTGTTGTTGCGAGAAGCACTGTAACAACCGCAAGAATAACAACAAGGGAGATAATACTTTTAATATGATTTTTCATTATTTCTTACCTCCGAATATTTTTCTCTGTGTCATTGAGTCAATATATGGATTCACAATATTCATAAGAAGAATTGCGAATGACACGCCTTCGGGATAACCGCCCCAGAAACGAATAAGTACTGTAATCACACCTGCACCAATACCGAAGATGAGTTTACCCTTTGCAGTACTTGGTGATGTAACATAATCGGTTGCCATAAAGAAAGCACCAATCATAAGACCGCCTGAAAGCACCCATGCAAGTGCTGTTTCAAGGTTACCGCCTTCAACTGCCAATGTGAAAAGGAAGGTTGTGCCGATAAACGCAACAGGAATGTGCCATGTAATTACCTTACGCACAATGAGATAGATACCGCCGATGAGAAGTGCAAGAGCACAAGTTTCACCAAGAGCACCACCGCATTTACCGAGGAATAAATCCATAAGGTCAACTGCCTTATCATTTGCAAGGTCAGAAAGTGGAGTTGCACCCGATGCTGAATCCATTCCCTTAGGGAATACTGATGCAGTCATTGAGCCGAATGCGATAAGCATAAATACACGGGCTGCAATTGCGGGGTTAACAATATTTTTACCAAGACCGCCGAAAAGACCTTTTACAATGATGATTGCGAAAAGTGAGCCAACGGCTGCCTGCCACAACGGGATATTTGAAGGAAGGTTAAGTGCTAAAATCAAGCCTGTAACCACTGCACTTAAATCGCCCACTGTCTGTTCTTTTTTTACTGCAATATTGAATATTGCCTCACCTGCTACCGCTAAAATAACGCAAACTGCAATTACTAACAATGCTTGAATTCCAAAAAGAATAACTGCTGCAACCGTTGCGGGAACAAGAGCGATAATCACATCAAGCATTGTTTTCATTGTTGTATTACTGCTTTTGATGTGTGGAGAAAATGAAACGTGAAGTTTGTTTTCCATTACGCATTACCCTCCTCTTTCTTTGTCTGCTCATCAAGAAGCATATTCTTTGCAAGAGTATTTGTTTCAATCAAAGGACGCTTTGCAGGACAGATATATGCACAGCAACCGCAAAGCATACAGATGTCTGCACCGAGTTTTTCGAGCATTTCAACATCTTTATTTGCATATGCCTTTGCAATAGATGCGGGGTTAAGACCTAATGGACACTGATTTGTACATTTGCCACATCTGATACAAGCTGTTGTTTTTCCGGGATTTGCCTCTTTTTTATCAAGAGCCACCAAAGCATTTGTCTGCTTGAGTACGGGCACTGAAAGGTCGGGCACTGTAATACCCATCATAGGTCCGCCGTAAATTACCTTTTCAGGCTCACTCTTAAAGCCACCGCAGAATTCAAACACATCACTGATTGGTGTACCAATTGGTGCAACAATGTTTTTAGGCTCTTTTACTGCACCGCCGTCAACTGTAATTACCTTTTCAACAAGTGGCATACCTGTTTTAAGATATTTACCGATTGTTGCCATTGTTGATGAATTACAAACAATACAACCAATGTCAACGGGGAACTGACCTGCAGAAATTACTCTGCCCATTGCATTATAAATAAGAACTTTCTCACTGCCCTGCGGGTAGATTGATGGAAGAACCTTAACCTGAATTTTGCTGTTCTTTTCAGCAATCTCTTTCATTTTTACAATTGCTGATGGTTTATTCTGTTCAATTCCGATGATAATGTTTTCAAAATTGAAGTATTTATCAGCAGTTTCAATTGCCAATAAGATTTCTTCTGCTCTCTCAACCATTGTAATTGTGATTGAGTCACTTGTAATATAGGGTTCACATTCTGCACCGTTGATTACAAGAGTATCAATTTTCTTGTCAGTTGCAAATTTCACATAAGTGGGGAAACCTGCACCGCCAAGACCTACAATACCACTCTTTTTAACAGCCTCAATAAAATCTTCTTTGCTGTTAACCTGTGGTGCTGAAATGTTTTCGTCAGGAGTCATTTCTCCGTCAGATTCAATTGTAATTGCAGGAGCAATTTTGCCATTTGACAAAACTGTGTCTGCCACGCTTTTTACTGTACCTGAAACACTTGAGTAAACAGGTGAAGAAATCATACCGTCCTGCTCAGCAACCAATGTACCAACCGACACCTTGTCGCCAACCTTAACAACAGGTTTTGCAGGAGTACCGATGTGCATTGCAGTAAGAAGTACAACTTTTTCAGGCACGGGCATTCTCACTGCTGTCATGTCGGCAGTATTCTTTCTGTGAGGCACACGAATACCTTTAAGAGAAAAAGCCATTTTCATTGACCTACCTTTCTAAAATCAGTATCATAAGCAACAGCGTGTCGAAATTGTACACACTACCGCATAATACATAAAATATCATCATATATTATATAATTCTGTTCGAAATATGTCAACCGGATTATGACCAATCTTTTATTGGGAAAAATGTAAAAAAATACTGATGTTTTTTTGTGAAAAATGGTATTTTTAATTGTTGACTTTATCTTTTCAAAGGAGTATCATTAGTTCGCTTATATATATACCTATAATTATATAGTGCTTGAGGAGGCACATTTTTATGATAATTTTACTGTTTCTTCTGTGGGTAATGCTCAACGGCAGATTTTCGGCAGATGCAGGTATGCTTCAAATACTTATCGTGGGTGTTTTTGTTGCTGGCTTTGCTTATTGGTTTGCACATAAAGCATTGGGCTACACAATCAAATCAGAAATAAGAATATTGAAAAAACTCCCAATACTTATAGCATATTTCTTTTTGCTTATTAAAGAAATAATTGTTGCAAATTTTCAGATGATAAAAATTGTTCTCAACAAAAATTTCCAGATTCATCCTGTACTTGTAAAAATTAAAGTTCCTCTTAAAACACGCTTTGCAAGAGTAATTCTTGCTAATTCAATCACACTCACTCCCGGCACAATCACCGCAGAACTTGAGGGTGATGAATTTATAATTCATTGCGTTGACACCTCTTTTTCAGAGGGTATGGAAAACAGTTCATTTGTAAAAATGCTTGAAAGGTTGGAGAAATAATATGCTTGAACAGGCTTATTCATATTTATACATAGCAGTTTGCATATGCCTCGGTATTGCAATTATTGCGACTCTTATCCGTTCAATTACAGCAAAAACCATCATAGGCAGATTCATCGGCATTAATATGCTCACTACGATTGTCCTTATTGTTATTTGTATTCTGACTCTTTTCTTAAAAGAAGTATATTTGCCCGATATTGCTCTTATTTATGCACTTTTAAGTTGTATTGCTGTAATACTTCTCAGTAAAATTTATATCAATCTTTTCAAAAAGAATAATGAAGGAGGTAAAAAGTAATGCTTGAATGGTTACGATTTGGTCTTGTTGCAGCACTTTTTGCCGCAGGACTCATTATTCTTTTCATTTCAATTTTCGGCACATTCCGATTTGACTTTTCGCTTAACCGTATGCATTCCTCGGCTATGTGCGACACACTTGTGCTTATGCTTTTTATTACGGCTTGTATAATTGCGTCGGGCGTGAATGTGGTATCAGGAAAATTCTTATTGCTTTTGATTATTATGTGGTTTACAAGTCCCGTAGTTTCTCACGTATTTGTAAAAACCAAATATCTTACTGACGAAAATCTTTGTGAACACTGCGAAATTCATATTGATGATAAAACACTTCACAAAAATGAGATTGACGAGGAGGAAATAAAATAGTGGAAGATATTATTACCATATTCCGTGTGCTTCTTCTCATATCCCTTATTGTATGTGCAATTGCAACCGCTCTTTCAAAAAGAGTTATGACCGCCGTTATTGTTTTCACATCTTACAGTATTGTTATGGCAGTTGTGTGGTTGCTGCTTCGCTCACCCGACCTTGCCATTACTGAGGCTGCAGTTGGTGCGGGTGTTAACGGTGTGCTTTTCTTTCTCACACTTCGTAAACTTCATCTTATTGACAAAGACTTTAAAGACGACGAAAACGCAAAGCAATCTGCGGAGGTGAATGAAAATGAAGAAAACTGATTTCACCAAAAAATTCAAAGAATGGTATGAGGGTAACTTAAGTTTTGACGAGCAATTATCCCAACCCATTGAGGATATTCCCGTTGAACACAAAAAAGATGAGCCACATCACATAAGAAAAAAAATACGCACACTTCAAAGACTTGAAAATACTGAACGTAAGGCTACAAAATTCGGTTATCGCTTCTTTTCAATCATTTTCTGCATTGTAATCTGTGCTGTGCTTATAGGTACGGTCAACTTCTTGCCGGGCTTTGCAGATGCAAATGCCCCCACCGCCAACGAGGTTTATGAGCATTATGTTGGCGAAGGCAGAGAGCAGACAGGTGCGGTAAACACCGTTGCGGGTATGATTCTTGATTACCGTGCATTTGATACTCTCGGTGAATCTTTTGTTCTTTTCACCGCAACCTGTGCCGTGCTTTTACTTCTTGAAAAAGCAAAAAATGCACCAATCAAAAAAAGAGAAACCTTTACTTTTACAAACGACCCGATTATCTGCCTTGTTGTTAAAATTCTTGTGCCGATTATCATTGTTTTCGGTGTGTATATTCTTTTCAACGGTCATCTCTCCCCCGGTGGCGGATTCTCAGGCGGTGCAATTCTCGGCACGGGCTTTATTCTCTTTGCAATGGCATACGGCGAAGATGTTGCCGCAAAGGTAATCTCTGCAAAAGCGGTGAAGATAATCACAATCTGCTCATTGTCATTCTATTGTCTTTCAAAGAGCTATTCATTCTTTACAGGTAATGAATTCAACGGTATTCATTCGATAATCGGACCCGGTACACCCGGTGATTTTCTCTCAGGCGGACTTATTCTGCCCCTTAATTTAGCCGTTGGTTTTGTTGTGTGCTGTACAATGTACAGTTTCTATATGATTTTCAAAAGGGGGCGTCTTGATTGAATTTTCTGATTAACTACGAAGAAGTAACATCAATGATTCTCTTCGCAATCGGCTTTACAATGCTTGTTTTCTCAAAGAACATTATGAAGAAAATTCTCGGTCTTAACATAATGGATACGGGCGTTTACCTCTTTTTAGCATCAATGGGTTATATTGAAGACAAGCTCACCCCCATTGTGCCACCCACGGGTGAAGTCAATCCGCTTGACTACATCAATCCAATCCCTGCGGGTCTTGTTCTTACGGGTATTGTTGTGTCGGTCAGCTTTTCGGCACTTATGCTCGCACTTACGGTGCGTCTTTACAAAAAATACAGAACTCTCAACCTTGACGAGATTTACGAAAAATGCAGTAAGGAGGATGAGGATGAATAATGGAATTTATTAAGAATTTTCCTTTCTTTACTATTGTTCTGTCCTTGTTCTGTTCAGTTATCTGCTATGCATTCAAGGATAAAAAAGCACGATTTGTAACCTATTTTCTTTTGATAATATCGGGTTGTATGTCATTTAGTGTTATAATGTACAACCTTTTCTCTGAAACGGGGTATTTCGCTTACCGAATGGGTCACTATGACGCACCAATCGGTAACGAAATCTCGGCAGGACTTTTAGAACCTTTCTTCGCACTTTTGTTTGAAATTGTAATATTCCTTTCAATTACGGGCGGTTTCAACAGAATACAAAAGGATGTCGAAGACTCAAAGCAGAGATTTTTCTATATAATGGTCAATCTCACCCACGCAGCGCTTATGTCACTTTGCTATACAAATGACATATATACCGCTTACGTATTCATTGAAATCTGCACAATCGCATCTTGTGCACTTCTTATGTCAAGTAAGCGAACACGTTCACTTGTTGCGGCTACAAGATACACTATTTTCAGTTTGATTGGTTCAAGCCTTGTTTTAATTGGTATTGTGCTTCTTTACTCAGTAACAGGGCACTTGCTGTTCCCCAACATTTTTGAAACTATTCAAACACTCTGGGCAACAGGTCAATACACCAACCCACTCACAATTGCTCTTGGTCTTATTATTTCAGGTCTTGCAATAAAAAGCGGTATGTTCCCATTTCATTGGTGGATGCCCGACACATATGGTACTGCAACACCTTCAGCCTCGGGTATTCTTTCAGGTGTGGTTTCAAAGGGCTACATTTTCTTGTTGCTTAAAATGATTTATCGTGTAATCGGTCCTGAAATTTATCTTGATTCAGGAATCAACAACATTCTTCTTGTGTTCGGTATTTGCGGTATGATTGTGGGCTCCGTTTCAGCTATCAGAACTTCAAAAATCACATTTATGACCGCTTATTCATCTGCGGCACAAATCGGATATATTTATATGGGAATTGGACTCGGCACAAAAGAGGCTTTACTTGCCGCACTGTTCCAGATTGTTGCCCACGCACTTACAAAACCGATGCTTTTCCTTTCGGCAGGCGGTCTTTCAGATACAGTTGACGGAAAACAAGATTTTGATTCACTCCGTTCATCCGCCCACTACAACAAACCCGCAGGAATTGCCTTTGCGGCAGGTGCACTTTCAATGGTTGGTATTCCTATTTTTGTAGGATTTGTTCCAAAAATGCTTTTCTCAATATCAGCATTTGGTCACGGATTTAAAACTTATATTGTGCTTTTAGCCCTTGCAATAAGTACAATTCTCAATGTTATTTATTTCTTACGCACACTTGTCAATATTTACAGCCCCGCAATTGTTGATATTCCCCGTAAGCAAATACCTTTTAATAAAATCAAAGTGTTTGCTGTGGTCGTTATTATTATGGCAATAGTAAATTTAATTGTCGGACTTCGCTCACAACCCATTATCTCTCTTTTCGAAAAAGGAATTGAGATATTTATAAATATTCGTTAAGGAGGTAAAATTATGTTTAATATGATTTCTTCAATTATTGCTCCTTTTATCTGCGGAATTTTGATGCTGTGTGCAAAGAAATTTAATAACCGCAAACAGAAAATGGCTTTTGCAATCACTTTTCAATCTGTGATTACAATTTTAGGTCTGCTCACTGTTTTTGGCGATGAAGTTTCAACTAACAGTTTTGTTTTCATTGATAATCTCACTGTTGGTTTTACCGCTGATTTAATCGCTAAATTCTTTTGTGCAATAATAGTAATTGCTTGGTTGCTTGTAACTATTTATGCATGTGTTTATATGAAACACGAGAAAAATGAAGAAAGATTTTTCCTCTTTTCATTTTTAACAGAGGGTGCAATGCTTGGAGCTGCATTCTCTGACAGTCTTGTTTCAATGTATGTTTTTTATGAGCTTGTAACACTTTTGTCAATGCCCCTTGTACTACATTCACTTTCAAAAGAATCAATAAGTGCGGCAAAGAAGTATCTCTATTATTCAATTGCCGGTGCATTTATGGCACTTTTCGGTGTTTTCATTGTGGGTACAAGTGCTGAAAACCTTGGTTTTGTTGCAGGTGGTACATTTGAGAGTGTTACTCCCCTTGTGCTTACCGCAGTATTTGTAATGTGTTTGGGCTTTGGTGCAAAGGCAGGGCTTTTCCCATTGCACGGTTGGTTGCCCACTGCTCACCCCGTTGCCCCCGCCCCTGCAAGTGCTTTGCTTTCAGGTGTTATCGCAAAAGCGGGTGTACTTGCAATTATTCGTACCGTTTTTTATACAGTAGGTGCAAAAAATATTGTTGGCACTTGGGTACAGACCGCATTGCTTGTTCTCTCACTTCTCACGGTGCTTATGGGTTCAATGATGGCTTATCGTGAAAAAATATTCAAGAAAAGACTTGCTTTTTCAACCGTCAGTCAGATTTCCTATGTATTTTGCGGATTATTTCTTTTCAATGAAGCAGGTATGGACGGTGCATTATGGCAGATTATTTTCCACGCAATTGTTAAGGTTGGATTATTTCTCTGTGCAGGTGCGGTAATCTTTGTTTATGGCAAAACAAAGGTGGAAGAGCTTAACGGACTCGGCAAAAAGATGCCCGTGACTTTTACTTGTTTCACCATACTTTCACTTTCACTTATAGGTATTCCACCCATGGGCGGATTTTTCAGCAAATGGGAACTTGCTACCGCATCGCTTGACACACCGGCAATCGATGCATTGGGTTGGATTATTCCTGTGGTTTTACTTGTTTCTGCACTTCTTACTGCAGGGTATCTTCTTGATATTTCAATCAGAGCCTTCTTTAGAGATGCAGAAGATGATACCCCAAAGGTTAAAGAACCAAAAGCAATGTGTGTTGTGCTTATAATACTCGCAGCGGCTTCCTTATTTGGCGGAATATTTGCTACACATACGGGTAATATCATTTCTGCCATTGTTTCAGCACTTTTTTAAGAGGTAGTCTGATATGAACGAATTATTTTTAACTGTACCAATATTTCTACCTATCATTTTAGGTGCAATATTGTTTTTCATACCCTTTAAAAACCAAAAGCAACGTAACACTTATGTACTTGTTTCATTGATTTTATCATCAGTTACGGTATGGCTTTCAGCATTTTTAGCGCCCGATAAATCGCTTACCATTCTTCAATTTACTGATGACCTTGCATTTTCATTAAGGCTTGACGGTGCGGGTAAACTTTTCTCTTGCCTTTCGGCAACATTGTGGCCCATTACCGCAGTTTATGCTTTTGATTATATGAAGCACGAGGAACACCACCAAATGTTCTATTGCTTCTTCGTAATGGCGTTTGGCACAACAATGGGTATTGCAATGGCTGAAAATATACTTACAATGTATCTTTTCTACGAAATGCTCACACTTACCACAATTCCACTTGTTGCTCACGGTTTGACAATGAAGCACAACCGTGCTGCAAGAAAATATATGGTCTATTCAATAGGCGGTGCGGCATTTGCCTTTGCGGGTGTTGTATTTCTTATAATCAACGGTGCAGGCACATTCCGTCTTGGCGGTAATCTTGTTACTGTTGAAAACGAAACACTTGCACTTCTGCTTTATCTGTTTGCATTTTTCGGCTTTGGTGTTAAGTCGGCTATTTTCCCACTCCACGGTTGGTTACCAACGGCATCTGTTGCCCCCACACCTGTAACAGCACTTCTTCACGCAGTTGCAGTTGTTAAAGCAGGTGCATTTGCACTTATTAGACTTACTTATTATGCATACGGCACAGAATTTTTGTATGGCAGTTGGGTGCATTATGTAGTAATGGCATTCTCAATTTTCACAATTGTATATGGCTCGGTTACTGCACTGCGACAAAAGCATTTCAAACGCCGACTTGCATATTCTACAATTTCAAACCTTTCATATATCGGCTTTGCGACAACTATTATGACTCCCGCAGGACTTGTTGCCGCTTTCTGTCACTTGATTTTCCATTCAGTTATTAAAATTGGTGCATTCTTTGCGGCGGGTTCGGTACTTCATAATTCCCAGAGAGAATATGTACCACAGCTTGAGGGAATGGGCAAAAAAATGCCTTGGACCTTTGGGTTTTTCACAATTTTTGCCTTGGCACTTACGGGTATTCCCCCATTCTGCGGTTTCTTCAGTAAATGGTATATTGCAACTGCCGCTTTAGACGCAGGCAATTCACTTGCTACCGTTGGTGTAATTGCACTTTTGATTTCTGCATTACTTACCGCAATCTATATGCTTTCTCCCGTTGTAAAAGCCTTCTTTCCACGTGAAAATGTTGAAATCAACACCGACTCAGTTAAAGAGGCAAAACTTGCGATGCTTGTGCCTATGGGAATTTGCGTAGCACTTTGCATTGTGTTAGGTGTTTTTGTTAAAATTCCTGTTGAAATCATCGGGGAGGTGCTTGGAATATGAATACTTTAATCGCTCTTTGCGTATTCTTCCCCGTTATTGCATCTGTTTTTGCTTATCCGCTTAATAAAAAGAATGAAAAAATCTGTAATGTGTTTGTTATTCTTTCAACCCTTACCGTTTTTGTGTCTGCAATAATGTTGGCACTGAGTAATGGTGAAGAAACAACCTCAATTCTCTCAATGAATTTCGTAAAAAGCGGATTTCAATGTGTTTATGCAATAGTGACCTCATTTATGTGGTTCTGTGCGTCACTTATTTCTCCCCAGTATTTCAAGGGTCATCACAATATTGGCAGATACTATTTATTCTTTCTTTTGACACTTGGTGCTACAATGGGTGTATTTCTCTCTGCTGACCTTATGACAACTTTCATTTTCTTTGAAATTATGTCATTCGCATCATATATGTGGGTTGTTCACGAACAAGACAAAGATGCAATGGCGGCGGGTAAAACATATCTTGTAATCGCTGTAATGGGCGGTATGGTCTTGCTAATGGGTCTGTTCTTGCTTAACAGCATAACAGATACACTTGTAATTTCTGAGCTTTACACCGCAATTATTAAAGCGGGTGGCAGTACAAAGCTCTATTTCGCCGTATTCTGTATGCTTTTCGGCTTTGGTGCAAAAGCGGGTCTTTTCCCCTTGCATATCTGGTTACCAAAGGCTCACCCCGTAGCCCCCGCCCCTGCAAGTGCTCTGCTTTCAGGTGTGCTTACAAAAACAGGTATTTTCGGAATACTCATTATCACCGCAAATATTATGCGTGGTGACGAAGTATGGGGTTATGCACTTCTCATTCTCGGTACAATCACAATGGTGTTGGGTGCAGTTCTTGCGGTATTTTCAATCAACCTTAAAAGGACACTTGCTTGTTCTTCACTTTCACAGATTGGCTTTATAACCATTGGCATTTCAATGATTTGTCTTCTCGGTAAAGAAAATGCTCTTGCCTCAAATGGTACAGTACTTTATATGCTCAACCATTCAATTGTAAAGCTTGTACTCTTCCTTTGTGCAGGTGCAATATATGCGGGTGCTCATACACTTGATATAAATAAACTCAAGGGCTATGGAAGAAACAAACCCGAAATTTTAATTCCATTCCTTTTTGGTGCTTGTAGCCTTGCGGGTATTCCCGGTTTTGCTGGTTACATCTCAAAAACCCTTGTCCACGAGGCAATTGTGGAATATGCTCATCACAGCGGTGAATTTTTCATTACTGTAATTGAATGGCTATTCCTTTTCTCCGGCGGACTTACTGCGGCATATATGCTCAAACTTTTTATAACAATCTTTGTACAGAAGCCCACGGAAGAAACTCCCGTTGCACACGGTAAAACATCTGTTTTGAGTGCCATCTCACTAATTTTCTCTGCAATTGTATTACCGATTGTGGGTGTTTTTCCACACGCACTTGCAGAAAAAATCAGCATTGTTATGATTCCATTCGTCAACGGTCACGAATTTCATCATCAGGTGCATTATCTCGCCTTCACAAATCTTAAAGGCGCATTAATTTCTTTGGGAATTGGTGTTACTGTTTATCTTCTTGTAATCTGCAAGGGACTTATGAAAACCGAAAACGGTAAAAAAACACACTACAATCCACTTGCAGACAAATTCTCATTAGAAGAAAATGTTTATGGTCCTGTTTCAAAAATTTTGATTATTGCAGTTGGTGAAATCTGCAGTTTCTTTAATAAGTTGCCTGAAATTCTTATAAATGCAGGTATGTTTGTGCTTACCGTAATTCTTCGTTTCTGCAGTGATATTACTGATATTATTCTTCTTTTGCTTGACAAATCCGTATTTAAAATGGCAAAAGAGCCCACAGAACCTCACGAGAGAAAATATGCTTATGCAATTGGCAAACTCTATGGAGGACTCACTAAAAAGGGTAAGGAAGTGCAGGGCGAACGCTTTGTGAGAGCATCGGAAACCCTTGATAAAACAACAACCAGTCTTTCAAAGAATTTCTCATTTGCACTCTTTATGACCTGTTTGGGAATAAGTATAATATTACTTTTCCTTATATTAAAATAATCTAAGGCTGTCTTATTGACAGCCTTAGTTTTTTCGAATAATAGCTTTATAAAATCCATATTATATACGGGGTGATAATATGGATAAATCTAAAATAAAAACCTATAGTCTTGCAATTCTCATAACTGAACTTGTTGGTGGTGTTGCAGGACTTTTTACATCAATGGGAATGCAGTCTTATGAAAATGCCGTCAAACCCGCACTTACTCCGCCCGCAATAGTTTTTCCGATTGTGTGGACAATTCTCTATGCTTTAATGGGAATAAGTGTTGCACGAATATGGCTCTCACCCGCCACTAAAGAGAGAAATCACGGGCTTATAGTTTATGCGGTGCAACTTTTCTTCAACTTTTTCTGGAGTATTATTTTCTTTAATCTGCAGGCTTACGGCTTTGCCTTTTTCTGGCTTGTGGCATTGTGGGCACTGACACTTTTAATGATTATTGTTTTCAATAAAACCGACCGACTTGCAGCACTTCTTCAAATACCCTATCTCTTATGGCTAACCTTTGCAGGTTATTTAAACTTTTTGGTTTGGATGCTTAACAGATAAAAATAAAGGCGAGGTTTTGAATAACCCCGCCTTTAATTATGCATTAAACTTATTTAACACTTTCAATGAATTTTTTAAACTGCTTTCTGCCCTCATCTGTTCTGTCGAACACACCGCATTGACCGAGAATTGCAGTGAATACAAGACCGATTTCGTCACGAAGGATTTTGTCACAGTTATCTGCATTTATATCATCATACTTATTCTTAATCATTTCAGCCCAATCTGCGTGCTTTGCAATTCTTTCGTCTGCCTTTATTTCTTTATTCTCAAGAATTGCATCACGAAGAATTGCCATTTCTGTTTTAAGACGTGCAGGAAGCACCGCAAGACCCATAACCTCAATAAGACCAATATTCTCTTTCTTGATATTATGGAATTCAGGATGTGGATGATAAAATCCGTCAGGATACTCCTCTGTTGTAATATTGTTACGAAGTACCAAATCAAGTTCATAATGGCCGTCTGTATAACGGGCAATCGGTGTAATTGTGTTGTGGATTTCGCCATCTGTAACTGCATAAATAAATGCATCTTCATCAGTATAATTACGCCATGTTGCGAGAATTCTACCTGCAAGAGAACAAATTCTGTCAGTGTCTTGACCCTGGAGACGAATAACCGACATAGGCCATTTTACAATACCCGCATTTATATCTTCAAATCCCTCAAACTTAAATTCTTCATCATAGCCCGCCTTTGCCATTGCAAAGGTGTAGTTACCGCCCTGAAAATGCTCGTGAGTAAGAATTGAACCACCGGCAATGGGAAGGTCAGAGTTTGAACCCAAGAAATAGTGTGGGAATTTCTTTACGAAATCGAAAAGACGTCTGAATTTGTGCTCAGAAATCTTCATTGGTGTATGTGCCTCGTCAAACACAATACAATGCTCATTATAATAAACATATGGCGAATACTGAAGATATGCGTTAACACCATCAAGACAAATAGGAATTACACGGTGATTTTGACGTGCGGGGTGATTAACACGACCTGCATAGCCCTCATTCTCTTTACAGAGCATACATTTCGGATATGAGCTTTTCTCCATCTTTGTAGCCGCCGCAATAGCCTTTGGGTCTTTTTCGGGCTTTGCAAGATTAATTGTAATATCAATATCACCGTATTCTGTGTGAGTAATCCACTTAACGTCATTCTTAATTCTGTATTCACGTATGTAGTCGGTTTTCAAAGCAAGATTATAGTAGTAATCAGTTGCATCTTTAGGTGATTTAGCATATTCCTCATTGAATTTTTTGATTACTTCAGATGGACGTGCTGTAAGTACACCCATAATTTTAGTGTCAAACAAATCTTTGTAAACAACTGAATCTTCACAGAGTCCCTTTTCAACTGCATAGTCGAGAATGACCTTGAGCATTTCTTCAAGTGTTGCATTTTCGTTAATTGCAACGTCAGCAGGAATACCGTCAAGGGCAAGAATTTCAAGAATTCTGTTGACAGCCCATGTTTCATCTTCCTTTTCAATTAAATTCTCTCTTATTGCATAAGCTACAAGAGATTTGATTGCTTCATTGATATTCATATAAAAACCTCCGAAATTGGTCTATTGTAATTATATTTCTATTCGCCTTTATTTGCAAGATATTTTTATTTTATTTTATGTGAAATTATCCAATTAAGGATTTCATCATACTTTGAACTCCCGTCAGCAACAGCAAGTCCTAACGAAATAACATCTTCATTTGTTGCCTCGATTTTCACACCATTAATGTCAAGGAAAGATAGCATTATATACATACCTATTCTTTTATTTCCATCAACAAAAGCATGATTCGATATTAAAGAAAACCCCAATCTTGCTGCTTTTTCTTCTTTTGACGCATATAATTCTACACCGTCAAATGTTGCATATGCGCTTTCAATTGCCGACTCTAAAAGTGCATCATCACGAACACCTGCAGAGCCACCTGTGGCCTCAGCCATAATTTGATGCAAAAGCAATACTTTTTCTTTGCTGAATTTAATCATTTTGCAAGCTCCTTAAATGCCACAAGGTATTTCTGGAGAATTCTTTTTGCAACAATATCAATTCTCTCATCATCTGTTAAATCAAGAATTAAATCGTTTTTTTCCATATCAACAATAAGATATTTAGGTTTGTTGTTTCTAAAAACAACCGCCTCGCCTTTTGAATCAACTGCCCTTGCAACCGCAGAAAAATTTTGGTTTGCCTGTGTCATTGAAAAAATAGAACTTGTATTTATAAGCATATTATCAACTCCATATTTTGTAGGATAAATTTATCCTATTTATATTATATTCAAATAAAAAGAATTGTCAATATCAATTTTAACATAAAAATAAAAGGGCGGATATAAACGCCCTAATATTTTACGTATTGCTATTAAGATGTTCACGTGATGCGGTAAGTGTATTTTTCAAAAGCATTGTTATCGTCATCGGCCCTACCCCGCCGGGTACGGGTGTGATAAATGAGCACTTGTCTTTAACTGCGTCAAAATCAACGTCACCGCAGAGCTTACCCTCTTGGTTTCTGTTCATACCAACATCAATTACAACTGCGCCTTCTTTAACCATATCGGGTGTGACAAAATATGCAATACCCACAGCAGCAACAAGAATGTCTGCACGACGGGTTACCTCGGCTAAATCCTTTGTTTTTGAATGGCAAATTGTAACCGTACCGTTTTTGCCAAGCAAAAGCATTGCCATTGGTTTACCAACAATATTGCTTCTGCCTATTACCACACATTCCTTGCCCTCAACAGAAATGTCATAATATTTGAGCATTTCCATAATTCCCGCAGGGGTGCAGGGTAAAAAGGAATGGTCGCCAATCATAATGTAGCCTGTGTTTACAGGGTGAAACGCATCAACATCTTTATGGGGCACAATTGCATTAAGAACCTTTTTCTCGTCAATCTGCTTTGGTAGAGGCAACTGACAAAGAATGCCGTCAACTTCTGCATCGTTATTGAGTTTTTCAACTAATTCCAATAATTCTTCGGTTGTTGTTTCTTCAGGGAGTGCGTACTCAAATGACTCCATTCCCACTTCGGCACAACCTTTTTTCTTGTTATTTACATAGACACGTGAAGCGGGGTTGTTGCCGACAATTACAACTGCAAGTCCCGTTTTTTTGCCCTGTTCTTTGAGTTTTTCAACCTCTGTTTTGATTTCATTTCTTACAGATGCTGAAACCTCTTTGCCGTCGATAATTTTATACATTTTCTTGTACCTCTGCCGTTATCTTTTTTGTTTTTTTGAGTTGAACAAATTTAAAAATCGTAATCACAATGCAAACTGCGGCAATACCCATTGAAAGCACCTGTGACACACGAAGATTAGTGTCGCCAATATAAAGGCTGTCCGTACGCAATCCCTCAACAATTGCACGTTCAACACCATAGATTATGCCGTAGCCCAAGAATAATTGTCCATCAAATTTGCGAAATTTCTGACATACAATGTAAAGTACCACAAATCCTAAAAGACACCATAGAGATTCATAAAGGAACGTGGGGTGAACCGGCAAATCAGGGTTCATTTCTATTCCGTTTTGTGCAAATTCTGACTGATGGCTGTTTATGTAAGCCACCACCTTGTCACTTGTCATACCCCAAGGCAGAGTGGTATTTGTACCGAAAGCCTCTTGATTTGTGTAGTTGCCCCAACGACCAATACCCTGACCGATAAGAAGACTCATTCCCGCTAAATCGAGAAGCTTTAAGAAATTCAAATCAACCTTTTTACACACGAAATATGCCGCAATCAAAGCACCGATAATACCGCCGTAAATGGCAAGACCGCCATTCCAAATTTGTATTATCTGGTCAAGGTGATTTTTGAAATAATTCCATTCAAAAATTACATAATATGCACGAGCACCAACAATACCGCCGATTGTACCCCAAATGAGCACATCAAGCATTTTATCAATGCTCATTTTCCATACATAAGCCTTTCGACCACCGAAAAGAACCGCAAGGGTGAAGCCGAAAGCAATAATTGCACCGTAAAATTTAATACTGATTGTGTTATCACCGAA
>JAZNZJ010000044.1:0-8697 GCA_045594885.1 Candidatus Fimenecus sp.
TTTGCGGACAGTTACCTGTTCCGCGGTAATACTCGGAGGTTTCGCGTTTGTACTTCGGTACGTGTCCACTAATTTTCACTCCTTTAATATTTCTTAACTTTAATATTATATTATTTCATTTATATTTTGTAAATAGAAAAAACGTTAAAAATTTTCTAAAAAATCGCAATTTGAAGTTGAGCATCTTGCACATATTGAAGCTGTTATTTTTGTCTAAAATAACAATTTTTCTTTTTTTCTGTTCATTTTTCGTTAAAAATTGATTTTTTGATTGAAGATTAAATTTAAATGTGCTATTATAATTAGGATTGCAAAATACTATATAAGGAGTGCATAATATGAGTTTATCTCAAACAGTAAAATCGAAAGTTTCTGATTTTCGATTGTATTGGAATATTCCAATGCCAGGTCGTTATATGACCTTTAAAGAAATAGCTTCTTATGCCGGTGGCGGTATCGGTGCTTATTTCTTAATTTATATGGGTAATCAGCTTGCGTTGAACACCAACAACATGGTTATTGGTGATGCAATTGGTATTGCTCCTACTCATATGTATATTCTTTACATAATCGCTACTATTGCCAGCATTCCGCTCACTGCTATCAGAGCAAATATGATTGACAATACGCGAAATAAAGCTGGTAAATACAGACCCTACCTTATTTCAATGGGTATTCCCACTGCTCTTATTGCTTTGGCATATGTTTGGTTCCCCTATGAGAATCTTAATACATGGTTCCCACAGGTTGCATACCATGATGAATTCGGAAACCCTGTACTTATGGGTTATGTGGTAAAATGCATTATCGTTCTTTTAATGAACTTCCTTTTACAGTTCTTCTTCAGTTTTTTCAATGATTCGTACACAAACCTTATTCACGTTCTTTCACCTAATACACAGGAAAGAACTGACGTTCTCTCAATCAAGAGTGTTGTTTATTCATTGGCTCCATCCATTGCAAACATAGTTCTTCCTCTCATTGCTAAGACTTTTGTAAACGACGATATGTATGATATAAAGGTTTACAGAATCGGATATCCTATTTTTGCTGTTGTAGGTTTTGCTCTTTCTTGTATTGTTTATGCAAACACTCAAGAAAAAATTGTTCAGGCGAAAACAAGGGTTGCCCAGATACGCTTTATGGATGCTTTCAAAGCTGTTGCAAAAAATAAGTACTTCTGGATTATTGCTCTCGCCGGCTGGCTTGGTTTCCTTGAAGGTGCATATAGCCAGATTATGTCATGGGTATATACTTATGGTCATGCTTGTGGTGGCGGAACAATGGCTCTTATCAACACCATTGTTGGTAATGCTTCAATGTGGGGCATGATTATTGCACCTTTCTGTATCCGAGCATTCGGTAAGAAAAAGGTTCTTCTTGGCGTTAACTTTATGAACATTATCTGTATTCTCGCCATAGGACTCAACAAAACAAACATTTATTGGATTGCTTTATGTGTATATTTCAACTGGCTTTTCGGTGCTTTTGAACAGATTACAACTCCTGCAATTCAGGCAGATATCAGAGATTATCATCAATATAAAACAGGTGAACGAGTTGACGGTATGTTCTCTACAGTTCAAACTATCGGTAATGTAGTAACTCTTGTAACTTCACTTGTTCTTCCCATCGTTTATGAATCATACGGTATCACAGAAACTAACGGATATGACAGTCCATATGAAATTCTTGATGTAACAACAGGTGAACCCGGTCTTCTTGAAAAAGTTATAGGAACTCTTGTACTCATGGCTGCATTGGGTGCTTTCCTTAATATGGTTCCTTATTTCTTCTATGACCTTAAAGAAGTTCAGCAGAAAAGTATTGTTCGTATTCTCAAAATCAGAGCTGTATTTGAAGACTACGGAAACGGCATTATTGATGACCAAAGACTTGTTGAAGCAGTTGAAATTATCAACGATGCAAAAGAGTATGTTGATGAACCTGAAAAGGTTGTTTCTAAAAAAGATTATAAATCTGTCAAAGATAAAGCTGAACGCAAAGTTGCTAAGAAGTTGTATAAAGAAGCTCGCATATTCAACGAAGAAATTGCTATTGCTAAGATGGTTTGTGCAGAACTTGACAAGTTCTCATCACCATTATTTGAAGCACAGGTTAAGGCATATGAGCCCGTTCTTCATGGTGGACTTACAGGTCTTTTCAATGCTAATTACGATGAAATTAGAGCAGAATTTGCGGCAGCAAAGGCTATGCCAAAGACTAATGCAAATGAAAAAGAGCTTCGTCAATTCCTAATTGAAGTTGCAAAGAAAAAGAAAGAATCATACAAAGCAATCAAGAATTATTTCCCAACTATTGAAAGTTTTGTTCAGCCTGATTTTGAGATTCTTGATGGATACTATAATAAAGAAGATGAATGCAATGCTACTCTTAAAGACCTCTACCTTAAGCAGAAAGATGCTAAAAAGGTAAAGGATGCAGTTCTTCTTAAAGAAATTAAAGCAGAAATCAATAAGGTTGAACTTGAAAAGAAAATTGCTCAAGCTGATGCTAAAGCTGAAATGAACAAGCATGCTCGTTTCAACCGTGCTGCAAAGCCTTTTGTAGATGCTAAGAAGCTTATGACTCAAAAAGAGAATTATACTCACCTTGATGATATTATGGCTCTTTATGATGATGCAAAAGTTCGTTACGAAGCAAAGATTGCAAGTGATAAAGAAGAAGCTTTGAGAAAGCAGAAAGAAAAAGATGAAATGACTGCAAAGCTTAAGGCTGAAAAGGCTGCTCAGAAAGCTGCTAAGAAAAAATAATAATTGATTCAACCAATGTTAAAAGCCGATTCGGGCATTCCGAATCGGCTTTTTACTTTATTTGTATTTCATTTTACAATCTTAATTGTATTGATTTCAAATGGTCTGAATTCAACGGATACTGTGTTATTAGTCACATTCAATTCTTCCACATTGTTTTCAAGCATATCACAAAGGTATGCTTTTTTTACATCAAATCCAAAATTAACCTTTGCAATTGTGCGCTTATTGTAATATTCGCAACCACGAAGAATGATAGTGTCTTCTGTTTCTGCTTTCTTTGCAGTTTCAAAGATTACATTATCGCAGTCAACTGTAAAGAATGAATACTCATTTGCAAGATTGCCCTTATTCTCCCCTACCTTTTTACAAAGCATTGGAATATTAAGGTCATAGGCCTTCTTTATTGTGCCCGCTTCTCTGTAATCCCCTGCGTGTGGGAATAATGAATATGTAAAAATGTGCTCACACTTATCAGCATCTGGGTCGGGGAATGTGCCACATTTAAGCATTGTAAGACTCATTACACCCTCGTGAATTGCATGACCGTATTTACAATCATTTAGTAAACTTACGCCATATCCATATTCAGACAAGTCACAGTATTTATGAGCACAAACCTCAAAGCGAGCCGCATCCCAGCTTGTGTTTTTATGAGTAGGTCTTTCAACTGAACCGAACTGAATGTCGTAAGTTGCTTTATTCGTATTAACATCAACAGGGAATGCTGTTTTGAGAATAAGATGTGATTCTCGCCAATCAATATGATTTTCAAAATCAATCTTATCAATATTATTGTAGAGATAGATGCTTTGAACGATTGTGCTATTCTTAAATTTCTTTGTAATTTTAAGTCCTGCACGCTCACCCTCGTTGATAATTTCAATATTCTCAACTTGGTCTGCTTCCCAATGCTTTTCAGTATAATAACTGCTCATTTCCCAGTTGTCGTATTCTCTTGGGTAGTCCTCATAAGCAGTAATTACATTACCACGCTGACCTTTTTTTAGAACCTCACGATTATTTCTCTTATCAAAAATACTTGTAAATGTTCCTTTATCGTCAAGAGTAAGACGGAAGAAGTCATTTTCAATTGAGTTTTCTGTAACTGTTATTTTGCTTATCTGTGCAGTTGGGTTAATTACTTTATAGCCCTTTGCGGGAATATTTTCTGCATAAACCCATTTACCGTCAATCTCTACTGCACCGCTATTCACAAATGAATGTGGGTTAAATACAACATAACCGTCAGTTGCCTCAACATTGTTTGCAATATCGGTTGTAGCTTCATTAATAATCTCTTTGCCCACAGCACCAATTTCTTCATACTGCTGATGTGAAACCTCATAAACCTCTTTAATTGAAGAACCGGGAATAATATCGTGGAACTGGTTGAGAAGAATAGTTTCCCAAGCATTCATCATATCTTCTTTGCGATATTTGTATCCGTTAAGATGCTCGTCAATAAGTGAAAGAGTTTCTGCTCTCTGGAACATAAATTCGCTCTTACGATTATACCTCTTGTTCTTTGCTTGTGATGTATATGTACCACGGTGGAATTCAAGATAAAGCTCACCATTCCAATGTGGGATTTTAGGATTATTCTCTGTCTTTGACTTAATGTCATCAAAGAATTCACCTGAATATGCCATAATTGGTGTGCTTGTGCCGGGAACACCGTGCTTTAATCGGTCAAAATACTCTAAATCCTTGGCATATGGTCCGCCACCACCGTCACCGAAACCGAATGTTATAAGCACATTGTCATATAAGTCTTTCTGCTGATAACGGTCATATGCGCCACGAAGTTGATTTGCATTAAGCTTTGCGTTATATGTAACATTCGTAGCAGGCTCAACACCTCTGTGCTTATCCTGTGCAGTCATAAAGTGAGTAAAAACAGGTGTGTTGTCAATGCCGTGCCAAATAAATGTATCATAAGGCATTTTGTTCATTTCGTTCCAACCAATTTTAGATGTTACGAATTTATCAACACCGCATTTTTTCAAAATCTGTGGCAAAGCCGCTGAATAACCGAAAACGTCGGGCAACCAAAGAATTTTACTGTCAACACCGAACTCGTCTTTCATAAAACGTTTACCGTAAATGAACTGACGTACTAAACTTTCACCACTACAGAGGTTACAATCTGCCTCAACCCACATTCCGCCTTCAACTTCCCAACGGCCCTGCCTTACCATTTCTTTTACCTCTTCGTAAAGCTCGGGGGCATCCATTTTGAGATATTTATAAAGCTGTGGTTGGCTTGACATAAACTTGTATTCGGGGTACTTCTTCATAAGTGCAAGTACCGTGGAGAAAGAACGGAGTATCTTTTCACGTGTCTGCGCAAGAGTCCATTCCCAAGCAACGTCAATATGAGTATGACCAATGCAGAATGCAAAAACCTCACCCTCATGACAATATTTGCCGTAAAATTCAGTCTTGAGATAGTCGATAGCCTTATCGAGCGATGAGTAATACTCGTCAGAATAAGGTGAACGCATATCAATGAAATTAAGTGCATTGTTAAGATGCTTTTTAATCTCAAAATAATTCTTTGAATTTTGGTCCTCGTATTCAAGAATTTCAAAAGGAACTTTTATGTCGTAATAAAGTTGCTTTGTTTTAGCATCAATTAGCTGGAGATTTGTCACAAAGTCAACATATTCATCATGGATACTGCCTGAATAAGCATAGAGATAAACCTTATGATTACCCTTTGTTAAAAATACTTCACGGTGATTTTTATCAATACCCTGCTGAAGCTTACCGTCAACATATGCTATAAATTGAGGGTTGATGTCGCACCAACCAAGGCGAGCATCGGACGCAACTGCAAGTTGAATTTCGCCCTCCCAATGTGATGGGACTTTAATTTCGTTATAGAACCAAGCATGTTTATCCTTTTTACCACCCCAACGATTTAAATATGGTGTGAAAAGAGTAAAACTTTCATCAATTTCGGGCAGAGTGTTATCCTTTTTGTAATCACACTCTTTATAAAGAAAATCCGTAATTGGTATATTCTCTTTAATTACAAGTTTCTCAAATTCTTCGAGAAATACATTAATTCTGTCTTCAATAAAATCTTTGTACATAGGTTGCCGCCTTTCCGTGTTTTAATCTGCGAAAATGTCACTCATCATATAGAATGAGCCACAGATTAAAACGGTTTCATCTTCTTTGCTGTTCGAAAGAATATATTTATAACCCTCTTTTGGATTATTTATAAAAACTACATCATCACAGTATTTTTCTGTGATTTCTTTTAAATCCTCACCATTTAATGCTCTTGGATTTGAAGGTGTAACAGTTACAACGGATTTGCAAAGCGGTGCGATTTTTTGCACATAACCCTCAACATCTTTATCCGCCATTAAGCCAATTAACATTTTGATATTTGTAACATTATATTTTACGAGAAAATTATAAAGAGCTTCAGCACAACCCTCATTATGACCGCCGTCACGAATAATCATGGGCTTGTCCCCTATTATTTCCATTCGTGCAATCATTTTTGTTTTTTCAATACCACTTGCAATTGAATTTTCAGAAATTCCCAAAACCTTTGCACACTCAATTGCATTGATTGTGTTTTCAATCTGATGAGCACCCGTAAGTTTTGTATTGTAAGTCTTGTTACTATAAACAAATTCCGTGCCATAGATTGTATCTCTTAAAATTCTTACTGCTTGGGGATTTGTAAAAATGAGCCTTGCACCCTTATTTTCACATTGTTTACGGATAACATTAAATGCCTCAGGCTTTTGATTGAGCGAAGTTATGACTCTTGTGCCGTTTTTGATTATTCCGCATTTTTCAAAGGCAATTTTTTCAATTGTATCGCCCAAAATTGCCACGTGGTCAAGGGAAATTGAAGTAATTACAACAGCCTCTGGACTTTTAACCACATTTGTTGCGTCAAACCTACCACCAAGTCCCACTTCAAGCACCACATATTCACAACCCGATTTCACAAAGCAAAGAAATGCTGAAACTGTGATTGCTTCAAATTCGGTTATTATAATATCCTTTTTATTGAGTTCTTCTATTTTTTCACGCACTTTTGTAACACATTCGGCAAACAGATTTTTATCAATATTTTCACCGTTTATCTGTATTCTTTCGCAGAAATCAATGACGTAAGGTGAAGTGAAAAGCCCTGTTTTATAGCCCTCACAAATAAGCATATTAGAAATCATTGTAGAGGTCGAGCCTTTACCATTTGTGCCTGCAATGTGCACGATTTTAAGCTTATCCTGTGGATTGTCAAGCAAATCTAAAAGTATTGAAATTCGCTCTAACCCAGGTTTTATGCCGAATGCTAAAAGTGAATGAATGTATTCTACTGATTCATTAAAATTCATAGGTCATTATTTCATTTTCATTGAGATGTCAAATGCTTTTACTGAATGCGTCAATGCACCCAGAGAGATAATGTCAACGCCTGTTTTTGCAATATCTGCGATATTGTCAAGTGTGATATTACCCGATGCCTCGGTTTTTGCTCTGCCGTTAATGAATTCAACACATTCTTTCATTTGGTCGTTATTCATATTGTCAAGCATAATGATGTCTGCACCCGCAGAAACCGCTTCTTTAACCTCGTCAAAATTACGGGTTTCAACCTCAATTTTTACCATATGACCGAGTTTTGAGCGAAGAATTTTAACTGCATTAGTAATTCCGCCACCTGCATCAATATGATTATCTTTAAGCATTGCACCGTCAGAAAGATTATATCTATGATTTTTTCCGCCACCGCAAACTACGGCATATTTCTGTAATGCACGAAGTCCGGGTAATGTTTTACGAGTATCTGTGACAGATGCATTTGTACCTTCACAAAGTTTAACTGCCTTATTTGTCGCAGTTGCAATACCCGACATATGCTGAATAATATTGAGTGCAGTTCTCTCACCCTTTAAAAGACAAGCAGTTTTACCATTAAATTCAACAATTAAATCCCCTGCTTTAACTTCATCGCCATCATTTTTATGAACTGTGTATGTGAAAGTATCGTCAAGGAGTGTAAAAACTCTCATAGCAATATCGAGTCCACAAAGCACACCGTCTGCCTTTGCCACAAAATATGAGTCATTTCTCTGTTCTTCAGGAATAAGATAGTCAGCAGAAACGTCGATATAGTTAATATCTTCACTGATTGCTTCTTTAATAAGATTATCAATATAAAATTGGTTCAATTTCATTGTTCATTGACCTCCTTGAGAATTATATATGCAACTGTTGCAATACTTAAAGCCTCGCAATATTCAGAAGTTATTTTGAATTTACCGTTTTTAAGTCGAGTAAGAATTTCTCGCACACGTTTATAACCGTTTCGTACTGCATCTTCATTAGCGGGCATTACAAAATATGAACGTTGCATAATATTACTGATTTCTGCACGTATTCCTTTAATAAGCGGTGCACCCTCAAGGTCAATTTTTTCAACTTCAGTTTCTTTAACCTCGGGATAACCCATCTCGATACAACGCACAATATCGTCGGCACAACGTTTGCCGAAAACAAGTGCTTCAAGAAGAGAATTACTTGCAAGACGGTTTCTGCCGTGAACACCCGTATTTGAACATTCACCAACTGCATAAAGTCTTGAAATTGTTGTTCTTGCGTTCAAATCAACTTCAATACCACCCATAAGATAATGCTGACAAGGGAATATGGGGATTAAATCTTTTGTAATATCAACATTGTATTTAAGGCAACCCGCATAAATTCCGGGGAAGCGATTGAGAAGATATTCACGGTCACGGTGAGTAATGTCAAGATAGAAATTGTTACTACCCGTGCGACGTGACTCAAGAATTATTGACTTTGAAACAACGTCACGGGGTGCGAGTTCTAGTCTTTCATCATAACGATGCATAAATCTTTCTTTATTGCAATTGAGAAGATATGC
>JAZNZJ010000045.1:0-2537 GCA_045594885.1 Candidatus Fimenecus sp.
TGGTACTCGCAGATTCAATTTCAAGAATGTTAGAGGGCGTTTTGCCCAATGATGAGGCAAAAGAATTAGAGAGCCATTATAACGGGCTTCTTGAATATCCTCAATATACTCGTCCTTATGATTGGAACGGTATGAAAGTACCCGATGTATTGATGTCCGGTCACCACGAAAATATTGAAAAATGGCGACGTGAACAGTCAATTCTTATGACTGCAAAGCATCGTCCCGATATGCTTGAAAATGCAAATCTCACCCCCAAAGAAATTGAATTTTTAAAAGAAAATAAGTGAATTTTGTATTGAATATTTTGAAATAATGTTATATTATATGTTATAGTTTGAAAAATAAAGGGTAATGCTCTGTGAAAATTGCAACAATAAGTAAATCAACAATTTTTAAAATTGTAATAATAGTACTTTCACTGCTGTTGGTGGCATGCGCTGCAACTGCGGTGTATCTTGGTGTGCAATATACTAAAACACAGGATAATCTTTTAAAAGCAAATGAGCAGATTAATCAGGGCGAATCGTTGCTCAGTGATAAAGTTTCAGAAAATGAATCACTTGTTGAGCAATATAATAGTGAAAAACAATCCTATGAAGATAAAATCAGTCAAGAAAACAGTGAGCATCAAAGCGAAGTGGATAAGCTCAACGGGCAGATTGACAAATTAAAAAAAGAACTTGCAGCAAAATTGACCACCAATATTTCAACTACAAAAGCTCCCGAAAAACCGCAAACAGTGGTTATGCCTGAAGCAGTTCAGGGAAAAGGTAAAACAGTTTATCTCACTTTTGATGACGGACCGTCGCAATATACACCTGCAGTTCTTGATGTGCTTGACAAGTATGGTGTTAAAGCGACGTTTTTTGTTGTGAATGGCAAATACAACAAAACAATGAAAGATATTGTCAACCGTGGGCATCAAATAGGACTTCACACTTATTCCCACAATTATAAACAGATTTATTCATCTGATGAGGCATATTTAGAAGATTTGCAGAAAATCAGTGATGTTGTTTATGAACAAACGGGTGTTGATGCAGCAATTATGCGTTTTCCGGGCGGTGGCAGTAATACTGTGAGCAAAAAGTATTCAAAGGGCATTATGACACGAATGTCAAAAAAAGTCGGTGAATTGGGTTATGTATATTTTGACTGGAATTGCTCAAATGGTGATGCTGACGGGGCAGATACCGTTCAAGAACAACTTAATTATTGCAGTAAATTCCCAAAATCTGCATCATCAATAATTGTACTTATGCACGACACAAAGAAACCAACACTTGAGGCTTTACCTAAAATTATTGAATATTACCAGAGTTGCGGAATGACTTTTGATGTTCTCACACCATTTACAACTCCTATACATCATAAAGTGCTAAATTGAGTATTTTAAGTGCGTGATGATTAATAAAATATGTAATATACACAAAAAAACAAATTTTATATGGTCAAATTGAACAAAGATAATTGTCGTAAAAACACGGTTTTTGTTTTTATAACTGAATTATTAAAACTCAATTTTTTTTCGTTGACGGTTAAAAGATTTGTGTTATAATATATTAGTAACAAATGTGTAATAATCTGTTATTTTATAAAATTTTTCATTTGGGAGAATGAGCTATGTATATTAAAGATGTTGAAGTTAAAAATCAGGTGGGCTTACACGCTCGTCCCGCTACTTTCTTTATTCAGAAAGCAAACGAATTCAAATCATCAATCTGGGTTGAAAAAGAAGACAGAAGAGTAAATGCAAAGAGCCTTCTTGGTGTTCTTTCACTCGGTATTATGGGCGGCACAACAATCCGTATTCATGCAGGCGGTCCTGACGAAGAACAGGCTGTTGAAGAACTTGTTAAGCTTGTTGAATCAGGTTTTGCTGAATAATTATTTGAAAATATTTGCACATCGCAGTTTTCTGTGATGTGCTTTATTTTTTTATATTTTTATGTTACAATGTATTTTGTAGGGGTCGGCGTCCTCGACGACCCGTTTTTTGAAATGATAGGTGGTGATTTCTGTGAACGAAAATCTTCATACATTACGTGAAAAGGCAATGAAACTGCCTCAAACTTCGGGCGTTTACATTATGAAAAATAAACAAGGCAAAATCATTTATATCGGAAAGGCAAAAAAACTTAAAAATCGTGTGAGTCAGTATTTCGGTTCACAGAATAAACACGGAATAAAGGTTCGCAAAATGGTTGAAAATGTCAATGATTTCGACTATATTCTCACAGACAGCGAATTTGAAGCACTTGTCCTTGAAGCGAGTCTTATTAAACAGAATCAACCAAAATACAACATTCTTTTAAAAGACGATAAGGGCTATAGTTATATAAAAGTTACAAAAGGACCGTATAAAAAGATTTATGCGGTACTTCAAAAAGACAATGAAGATGCAGATTATATAGGACCGTTTGTAAGTTCATATTCTGTCAAACAATCAGTTGATGAGGCAAATAAAATCTTTCGCCTACCTCAATGCAATAAAAAATTCCCTGAAGATTTCCGCAAAGGCAGACCTTGTCTTA
>JAZNZJ010000046.1:0-12804 GCA_045594885.1 Candidatus Fimenecus sp.
AGCCGTCTCGAGCTTCCGGTGGGACTCGAACCCACAACATACTGATTACAGATCAGTTCCACTACCAGTTGTGATACGGAAGCATGAAACTTATGTGTGCGATGAATCGGAAAACGTTTCGGTAGTCGTGGATTTCAATGCACGCCAGATCACGTTGACGTTGTTGATGGAGTAGTGCGCAGGTACCCGGAGTTGCAGCTGGCAGTCTCCGCTATCATTTCCAAGCGGACACTCTTTGCAGGAACATTCTTTACACGTAGCTTGTAACACTGTCAACGCCTGTACTATCTGATCATCTGTAAATGTTCTCATCATATTTTCTCCTTGATGTATTACATCATTATGGCCGCCACACGACTCGAACGTGTATCTCCCGGGCATTCCCGGAGCTCTTCCTCTTTGAGCTAAGCGGCCTGTCGAAAGATTAGTTTATAGAGGGTTACTTTCAACTCATCCTCTCCATCGTGTTGATCAGACAGATGGCTCATAGTATGCTGATCGGAATGAACTATTTCAAGAAGTGGATGACATCGTCACGGTACCGCACTCTTTGAAGTTCATTCAGATCACTAGTGCTATGCCACTAGGCTGGGAGAGGTAGGACTCGAACCTACGTAGTCCGAAGACGTCGGATTTACAGTCCGCTACAATTGCCACTATGTGACTCTCCCTTGGATCGGGAGTTCATATTTATCGAGGAATAACTCCCGCTAACCTCTATTGACGTTTTCACCTTTTGGTTGCCGAGGCATTACAAGAACGCTTCAACGTCACGAACTCGGCGTTTATCTGTGCGGCTACAGACGGTTTAAGTGGAACCAGGTTACCGTAAACTGAATCCACTATCGGGATGACAGGAGTCGAACCTGCCTGATCCAGTCCCCAAAGCTGGCGCCTAGCCGATAGGCTACATCCCGTTGGTTGAGGAGGTTAGTATCGGCAATCGCCTTATGGTACTCCTCGTCGCCAGATTTATATCTTAACTGGCACCCTGATTCGAGACGCTACCTTCGTCCAATCAGCCTCACCATCCTAGTAGTAGATCAGGTGAGAGTTTAATTGATAATTTTCACTTCAGTTGGATCCATGTCCTCTGGATCCAAACGCCGAAAATCCAAGATAACTCGAAGCGTCATCCGCAAACAATCCTTACACAAGTTAGAGTAATCTAGGACGCCTCGCCACATTATGTGACTTATTGACTCCGGCTTTCCGTCAAGTTCAACGAGCAACTTATCGTCTGTTGAATACGATCGACCACAGTTACGACAAGTGCATGCATTTTCTGAATGGGCCATCATTTGGTTTCCTCAAATTCAACAGGCTTATACATCAACCCGGTTTGTGTAGAATTTACGCACAATTCTGCTTTCGGGTTCGCTTCGATCAATTCATCTACCGATGCATAAAAACGAATAGATGTATCTTTGTATTCTGCGGTAAACAGCTTTCGGATGAGTTCTCTGCGGAAGAGCAGATACTTTGTATGTTTCTTTTTCATGTTAACTCCCATTAGTCTCGTATCTCCAACAGACATCTACTTCTTTTATTCGTTGTTTGATGTTTTCGTACACTTCGCAAGATGGCCCTCGATCAACTTCTACATTATAAGCCCGGCAGAATGGGATCAGCGGGCATCCTCCACGGGGAAGTATCGGAATGTTGCAGCAAGTGTATTTCTTTTCAACGTTGCTCATTCTACCACCTTCAATCAAAGAAGCTTAAGTCAAACAGCGAACTTAGCTTCGACCGTTCAGCAGTGAAGTAGTCGTCTGCGAATGACGGCACTGGATCAAGTTGACTGTGTAGCTTAGACCAGAACCATTGGCGCTCCTTGCGAGTAGCTCGAACCTCCCATATGTAGCAGTTCTTGCTACTCTGTGCATACCATCGAACAGCTTCTTCAACCGTGTTGAATGTTTTGCGGAATACGGCGTTTTCCGTGCTACAGAATTTATTTGGATTCTTGGATCGACGAATCAGAAGTAACTGCATACTTACGGCTCCTTAATACAAACTAGGACGTAACTTCTTCGTAGGACTACACGAACAGCTGTTATCAGATGTGATATCTGGACTGTTCCCGTCTTCCCTCATTATTGCAGCTGAAGAGCGTTCCCGAGTATAGCGTGCTGGTTGAGTAGCACCAGGAAACTGCTTTTCATTTCAAAACTTCACTGCAAACAACCCTCGTCCTACGAAGAAATCCGTATCCTACTTGACCCCCGCTTAGCGTTAAGCAAGATTACATCGTCGTGGTCAAGTGCGTTGATGAACACGCTGTTACATCAGGCTTAATGAGGTCAGCACTTGCTATGCTGTGTACGATCACAACCCTGCCGTCGTACTCTACAACGCGGAATAACCTCACTTATGAAACTTCCGCAACGGGGAATGTCGGCGCCCGTACCCTCGCAAGGGCTGTTCCCTGCTCCTCTACTTTACCGGCAAGCGGCCGGCAATCTGGCAGGAGGTTCATCGATGGAGCAACCTCATGGATGAAATCTCCCTTGGTACAACTCTGCTTCTATCCGCTTCTCCACTCCACGGAATAGTCAAATTGTACCTTTTGTTACCTACTCTCCCCTCGAGGAGGCAGGAGGTTGACAGGTCATGGTGGAGTCGAACCACCCTCAGTGCTCGTCAGCCTTATGAGTCCGTTTATGACCTCATCGCATCCGATGATTCCCGGGTACATCTGATGTGACTGGTTGAGTTTCCCAGCTTCATATCTCAACCTGATAGATCCCCAAGATCAGCATTTTCTATATCGTGATCTTTGTTCTTTTCGTCTGCCAGGGACCGTTGAGTTAACAGTGACGAATTTTTCCGCGAACGACGTAGGTCAGCGTTTCGAAACCGTTATCTTCAGATATTTCGTAGTCAGTAGTGCCGTCGGGAATCTCCACAATAGAGAGCTCAGCGTTGCGTCCGCTAGCGCCGGGGCCTAATGCTTCAACAACCTCGACTAGTTCGGCATCGGACCTGTGATTGTATTCTGAATAGTCAGTACCGGAAGGTAACATCGCCGTCGCAGCATCTGATAGACAGAATCCGCCATAACACTTATTAAGTACAAACTGTATCATGTTCGTTCTCCTTTCGAAGTGTTAGATGCCGATGGAGGGAATTGAACCCTCACGGTGTTACCACCAAAGGATTTTAAGTCCCTTGCGTCTGCCGATTTCGCCACACCAGCATAACTGTTTTTCACAGCCATATTATTATATCCTATGAATTTCCAAATGTCAATATTATTGTGATGAAAATATCTCTTTTTAATATGGCAATTTTTATTGTAAAAAATAAGGTTTTATGTTAAACTAAAACCGATATTACCCGTGATGGAGGTCTTTTTATGAAATACATAATCAACAGAGCAAATTTCAGACAATTTGAAATCGCAGAAATCGGCAAATTATCGCCGAGAGCCTACTTTATTCCTTATCCATCAAAGGATTTGCTTTGTGAACAAAATGTTCTCACAGAGCGTTACAACAGCCCAATGGTGCGTGTGCTCAACGGTGAATGGGACTTCAAATATTATGAAAAAGATATGCTCATTCCCAACGAATTTTATACCGACCGTGTGAAATTCGATAAGGTAGAAGTGCCTTCAACTTGGCAGAGAACAGGTTATCGTGAGCCTTGCTACCTTAACACACGTTATGAATTCGACCCCAAACTTTATCCTGAAATGCCACAGGATGTACCAATGGGTATTTACAGAAAATTTGTAACTATTGATAATCTTGATAAAAAATATATAATCACATTCCTCGGTGTAATTTCATCACTTGATTTGTATGTTAACGGTCATTTTGTGGGTTATAGTGAGGGTGCACATAATTCTGCCGAATTTGACATTACTCCATATCTTACAGAGGGTGAAAATGAAATTCTCTGCGTGGTAAGTAAATGGTCAACAGGTACATATCTTGAGTGTCAGGATATGTTCCGTGAAAACGGAATTTTCCGTGACGTACTTCTTTACGAAATGCCAAAGACATATCTTTACGATTTCTTCATTGAAACCGAAAAGAAGGGTGACTGCTACGATTTAACCCTCACTGTTGACATTAAGGGCGAGAAAAAAGGTTATACATATACTGCAGAACTTTATGATGGAGAAACTATTGTAGCAAAAGAGCAGGCAGATACCCTCAATAAAAGAACAATCACATTTTCAAATCTTAAAGTAAAAGAATGGAATGCAGAAGAACCATATACCTATGATTTATTCCTCACACTCACAAAAGATGGTGAAGTTATTACCGCTGTCAAGAATGTAACAGGCTTCAAGACTGTTGAAATCAAGGGCGATGTATTCTATTTCAATGGTATGCCGATTAAATTCAAGGGTGTTAACCATCATGATACAAATATGCACAATGGTTATGTGCTTACAGGAGAAGAAATCAAGTCTGAAATGGAACTTATGAAGAAGTTTAATGTGAACGCTATAAGAACTTCTCATTATCCACCCGACCCAACACTTTTGACTCTTGCAGATTTAATGGGCTTTTATATTGTTGATGAGGCAGATATTGAAACTCACGGTGCAGGTGATATTAAAAAGCCTTGTGACGATGGTCTTATAAGTCACGATTTGCGTTGGGAATTCCGCTATGTTGACAGAGTAAGCCGTATGTTCCGCCGTGACCGTAATCACCCTTCAATTACAATGTGGTCATTGGGTAATGAGGCAGGGGGCTATAACTGTCAAGATAAATGCTATGAATATTTGAAAAATGAGGGCACTAAAATCCCCGTTCACTATGAAAGAGTTATTGCAACAAAGCGTTTTGCCTATGATGTGATTTCAGAAATGTACCCCACACAAGAAAATGTAGAAAAATACGGTGCAAAAACATCGGGCAAAGAAAAATATCACAATAAGCCATATTTTATGTGTGAATATGTTCACGCAATGGGTGTTGGTCCCGGTGCAGTAGAGGAATATTGGGAGAGTATTTATAAATACGACAGTCTTATGGGCGGTTGCGTATGGGAGTGGGCGGACCACGCAGTTTATCACGACGGCAACGATAAATATAAATTCCAATACACCTACGGCGGTGACCACGGCGAAGAAAAGCACGACAGTAACTTCTGTGTTGACGGTATGCTTTATCCCGATAAAACACCACATACTGGTGCTTATGTAATCAAAGCAGTTTACCGCCCCGTAAGAAGCCGTCACATCAGCGGAAAAGTGTTTGAATTCACAAATACTAACCGTTTCAAGAATTCAAAATATCTTAAAGTTCTCTGGTCACAGTTTATAAATGGTACTCTAAAAAAGACAGGCGAATTAAACCTTGACATTGACCCTATGCAGACCAAAACTTACGAAATAGATTTTGATGAATATGCATATAACGAAGATTGTCACATTAATATCACATATTTTGATGGAGAACATCAAGTTGCAATTGAGCAAACTACATTGAACGACAAAGCGAACTTCTTACCAACCAATACAGGTGCGGGTGAGGTTGATGTTGTTATTTATAACAATGACCTTAACATTCAGTTCAATGACGGTAAGGTTGTATTCGATGAGAAAACCGGTGAAATGACAAGCTATGTGAGAAATGGTTGTGAATATCTCAATCTTAATCCTGCCGACAATAAAAAAGGCTTTATGCCAAATATTGTCCGTGCATCGCTTGATAATGACAGTTATGGTTTTCCAAAGGCATGGGGGGCAATAAAACTCCACGAAGCAGAAATGAAACTTACTGATTTCAGTCACGCAAATCATTCTGCATATGCACTTGTTAAAGCATCTTACGTTGTTAAAAAAGGATTTAAAAAATTCTTTAATATTGATGTCGTTTATACAGTTTTCGGCAATGGTCTTGTAAATGTACAATGTACACTCAACAAACTTTTATTTGGTTGTCCCGAAATTCAGCGATTCGGTGTAACTGTTGAATTGCCAAAAGAGTTCAATATTGTTGAATTTTACGGCAGGGGTTCACACGAAAAAATGGAAAACCTTTGCGATATGAAAGACCACGCATATATTGGTAGATGGCTCACAACAGTTGAAGCTATGCACGAGCCATATGTTATGCCACAGGATAACGGCAACTGTGGTGGCGTCAAGTTCTTAAAGCTTATGAATGAAAAAGGCAATGCATTTATGGTTTACGGTGAGCCTAAATTCAGTTTCTCTGCTCATGATTATACACAGAGTGCAATCGACAAGGCAAAGCATCAAGAAGAATTAGTTCATTCTGATACAACATTTGTATGTATTGACGGCTTTATGCGTGGTACGGGTACAAATACCTGCGGACCGGACGCACTGCCAAAATACAGAGTAAAGACTGCTAAACCGCTTACATTCAAATTTGCGTTCAGAGGTGAATGATTATGCTTGAATACAAATGGTTTAAAGCGGGTGAAATTGACCCATCTTTCCGTGATTTGCGAATTGCAATTTTTGTGAAAGAGCAGGGTGTACCCGAAGAAAATGAATTTGATGACTTTGACTTACAAGTGCCCCATCTTGTTATTTTTTCTGATGGTGAGCCTGTTGCAACGGGCAGAATAATTCCTTATGGCGAAAACACCGTAAAAATTGGTAGAATTGCCGTTAAAAAAGAAAAAAGAGGCTTGGGTCTGGGCGAAAAAATCGTAAAAGAACTTGTTCGTAAATCTTATGAAGACGGTGCAAAAACCGTTAAGGTTGGTGCGCAGACTCATGCAGTAGGCTTTTATGAGAAATGTGGATTCACTCTTGACGGCACTCCCGAATATCTTGAAGAGAATATTCCTCATTACGATATGCACTTAACATTTTAAAATTTATACACCCGAAAAATCCTTCGGGTGTATTTTGTAAAGAGAGAAATATTATGGAAATGCATAAATTGTTTTATACAAAACCTCCATCAAAAATGAAACTTAAAAAGCCATATTACCGTGGCTTTAAAAATATATGGGAACAAGCCGCTTTGCCGGTGGGTAATGGCAGTGTAGGATTTACTGTAATCGGTGAGGTTAAATCTGACCGTCTTGTACTTAATCACAAAACATTGTGGGCGGGTGGACCTTCACCAAAACGTCCTGACTATTGTGGCGGTAATATTAATACTCCCGATAAAGACGGTAAAATGCCCTATGATTATTATAATCAAATCCGTGAAGAGTTTCAGAATGACAATGACAAAATAGCCCATGACCTTTGCGAAAAACTTGTTGGCATTAAGGAGGGTTACGGCTCATTTCAATGTTGGGGCGAACTTGAATTTGCTGATTTAAATATCAAAAAATATAAGAATTATACAAGGACACTCGATATGTCAGTGGGTGTGTGCAAAGTAACCTACGACGCAAAGATTAAGTGCAGGGAATGGGTGAGCGATACCCGTGAATATTTTGTTTCACATCCCGATAAATGCGGTGTTATCCATTTTGCACGTAAGGGCGGTAAAATCAATTGTGAAATCAAACTCTCAAGTGAACATAAGGGAAGTGTTGATTTTAATAACGGCATATTTATTCACAAAGGTATTGTTGAAGACAATCAGTTGAATTTCTGCCTTGTGTCAAAAGTGCTCACAGACGGCGAAGCATATGCTACAAACAAGGGATTTGCCGTGAAAAATGCAAGTGAATTCACTATAGTTCTTTCAGCGGACACTGACTATCTTGATGTTTACCCTGAATATAGAACGGGTGAGGGTGCAGAAGGGCTTTTAAACCGTGTTAAAGCAATGAATGAGAATTCATCTTCAAAGAACTTTAATGAACTCAAAAAAGCTCATATGGACGATTTCTCGGCACTTTATAGTAGAGTTGCAATCGATTTAGGCGGTAAGAGCGAAGAAACCGCCGACAAGCTTCTTTATAAATACAATAAACTTGACCCAAGAAGTGCGGAACAACTTTTGTATCAATACGGCAGATATATGGCAATATCTTCAACTCGTGAAGACGACATTTTGCCTTCAAATCTTCAGGGTATATGGAATTGTTGCAATGACCCCAAATGGAGTAGTGACTTCCACACAAATGTAAACCTGCAAATGAACTATTGGCCAATTTACAACGGAAATTTAAGCGAATGTGCAAAACCGCTTATCCGTTATATCAAATCAATGGTGATTCCCGGAAGACTTACCGCAGAATATTATACAAATATTAAGAGTGGTGAGGGTGAGGCTAACGGCTTCTTATTCCATACTCAGTGTACACCATTCGGCTGGACTTGTCCCGGTTGGGATTTCAACTGGGGTTGGTCGCCTGCGGCAATGCCGTGGATTTTGCATAATTGTTATGAGTATTATGAATACACTCTTGACAAAGAAATTCTTGAAAAAGATATTTATCCAATGCTTCGTGAATGTGGGGAATATTTTGCAAAATTACTTGTTGAGCATAAGGGCAGATTAGTAACTGTGCCTTGCTATTCCCCTGAGCACGGGCCTCGCACAATGGGTAATACTTATGAACAGGCACTTTTGTGGCAGCTTTATGATAATGCAATCAAGAGTGCAAAAGCATTGAATATTGACAATGAACTTTGCGAAAAGTGGCAGAGTATTCAGTCAAAACTTAAGCCCTATGAAATCGGTGCTGACGGTCAGGTGAAAGAATGGTATCATGAAGAGCATCTCGGTGAAATCGGTGAGCACCACCACCGCCATATGTCACATCTTTTGGGATTATTCCCGTGTAATGTAATCAATTGGCATAATAATCCCGATTTTATCAAAGCGGCAATTGTGTCAATGAATGACCGTACTGACAAAAGTACGGGTTGGTCGATGGGACAAAAAATTAATACTTGGGCACGTGTGCTTGATGGCGACAGAGTACTCTCAATTATCGGCACACTTTTCAAAAACGGTATTTATCCGAATTTCTGGGATTTGCATCCGCCATTCCAAATTGACGGTAATTTCGGTTTTACATCGGGTGTAAACGAAATGCTTATGCAAAGCCATTGCGGATTCATTCATCTTTTACCCGCACTTCCAACTGCTTGGCAAAAAGGTAAAATTGCAGGGCTTGTTGCTCGTGGCAATTTCACCGTAAGCATTGAATGGAACAATGGCAGACTCACAAAAGCAGAAATTACGTCTAATAAAGGCGGTAAGTGTAAGCTTTATTACGCAAATGCCGATTTTATTGTTGAAAATATCTGCGAAAGTGAAAATAACTTTGCAGAATTTGATACTGTTCAAGGCAAAACCTATACAATCAAGATTAAATAATGAAAATCCGTACTGCTTTAGACAGTACGGATTTCTTTTAATAATAAAGATATTTATAAAAAATAGGGTATTGATTAAGAAATTGCTGAAGCGTAATTCTTGAATTTGAGCCGGGGTCATTTATTGTAAATCCCGAAGCAGTCAATGAATTGCCACCCTTAAAGCCGGTAACAACAACCCAATGTTGAGTGCCCGAATAGTTTTTCGCACCAATAATCACGGGTTTGCCGTTTTTTAATTGATTGTAAATACCGTTAAGATACCCCGAACTATTGGTTATTATCTTGTAATTGTTTGGCCAATAAACATTACCCGATGATGAATAGCTGAGTTTTTTTGACATTGCATCGGGGTAAATTGTAGTTCCCGTGCGGTAAGATTCCGTCATTGCAATAGCAGTTGTAACACAGCCAATCTGACCTATTGTTTTGCCTGAAGTACCTATTTTAACATTGGCCCAACGTGAGTCAGTCTGTTTGTAACTTGGTACTTTTAATGAAATAGCATTATATCCTGATTGCACAGCGAGATATTTTGAACTTACATATCCCGTTTTTGTGCCGTTATAAATAACCTTACTCCAACCATTATGTGTGTCAAGCACAAGAACTGCTTCACGGTTGTAAAGAGTACCCACTTTGTTGTAAGAAGTACCTTGTCCACTTCGCACATTAAGTGTGCCCGAAGTGATGTTGACAGTTGCAAAGTTACTTGAAACAGTTCGTAAATAATCTGCGTGGCAATAACCATATCTGCCGTAATCATATTCAACCTTCCACCAATTACCCGATTTTTCAATAAGTGTAACATAATTACCTTTTGGTAATGATGTTATAATTGCACTATTGGTTGAGTTACTGCTTCTCACATTTAATCTGCCACTATCAATTTCAACAATACCCGCCTGTGATGTGCTGGTTGCTGCCTCTGATTTTATGGGAATTGCAAAGAAAAGCATAACAAACATAAATGATAAAACAAGCATTATTTTCTTTTTCATCTGTTCACCTCGTCCAAAAATTTATAGCATATATGCGAATCTATCTTAACAGAAAACCTTTAGAGTGTGAATACTCCAAATAATGTAAATGAAATAATCATTGTCAACCATATCGGCTTATGTTATAATATAGAACTATGGAGGCTGATGCGGAATGTATAACTTTTTTGCCCGTGAGAATTCAAGGCAAGGTGACAGTTATTTTATAACAGGAACGGACTATAATCATATAAAAAATGTGTTGAGAATGAATGTGGGTGATACATTTCTCGTCAGTGATAACGGTATAAGCAATCTTTGTAAGATTGATAGTATTGACAACGAATGTATTGTGGCAAATGTCATTGAAGAAAATTATAATGATACAACTTTACCCATTAAAATATATCTTTTTCAAGGTCTTCCCAAAGCCGATAAAATGGAACTTATAATTCAAAAATGCGTTGAGTTGGGTGTTGAAGAGATTGTTCCCGTTGAAATGAATCGCTGCGTTGTGAAAATTGAGTCTAAGAAAAAGCAAAGTAAAATAGCACGTTGGCAGAGTATATCTGAAAGTGCGGCAAAGCAGAGTAAGAGAAATTCAATACCTAAAATTGAAGATATTCTTACATATAAACAAGCCCTGCAAAAAGCAAAAGAGCTTAACCTACTTTTAGTGCCCTATGAGAGCAAAAATGGAATGGCAGATACTAAAACTGCCCTTGCAGAAATAAAAAGCGGAATGTCCATAGGAATTTTAATAGGCCCTGAGGGTGGATTTTCAGAAAATGAAATTGATGAAGCCTTCCATTGTGGCGGAAAAGTCATTTCTCTGGGCAAAAGAATCCTGCGCACAGAAACTGCCGCAATAGCCTCTGTTGCAATGTGTATGTTATATAGTGAGATGTATTTAGGTGACAACCAATGAAACAATTACCCCTTGAATTTCAAGAGCGAATGAAAAAACTTTTGGGTGCGGAATATGAGGATTTTGTTAAATCATACGACGAAAAGCCCGTACGTGCATTCCGTGTTAATACTGACAAAATCTCTCTTGAAGATTTTATAGAAATCAACCCATTCCCAAGTGAAAAAATTCCATATGTAGAAAATGGCTTCTATTTTGATTATGACGGTATCGGAAATCACCCATATCATCACGCAGGTATGATTTATGTGCAAGAGCCTGCCGCAATGGTGCCGGTGGAAAGCTTAAGTATTCAACCTGATTGGAAAGTGCTTGACTTATGTGCCGCACCCGGTGGCAAAAGCAGTCAAATTAAAAATAAACTCGGTAAAAACGGAATATTGGTGTCTAATGAGATTATACCGTCAAGATGCAAAATTCTTACGGGTAATGTTGAGCGAATGGGCTTTAAAAATGTAATCACAACTTGTGCAAATCCTCAAAAACTTGCAAAAGCATTTCCACAGACATTCAATATGATTATGGTTGACGCACCTTGCTCAGGTGAGGGAATGTTCAGAAAAGAAGAAGTCGCAATTGATGAGTGGAGTTATGAAAATGTGCAGATGTGTGCTCGTCGTCAGGCAGAAATTCTTGATTGTGCCGCAGAAATGGTGAAAGTAGGCGGTTATATTGTGTATTCGACTTGTACATTTTCACTCGAAGAAAATGAGATGACGGTTGATGCCTTTTTAGAGCGTCATTCAGGTTTTGAATTAGTCCCCGTAACCGAAAAAGTGAGAGAAAATACTGCTGACGGAATTTATTTTGATGGGTGTAAATGTGAAAACATTCATTATACTCGTCGTTGCTATCCTCATAAGACAAAAGGTGAGGGGCAGTTTGTAGCGGTGCTTCATTATGCCGATTCACCAATCGATTCAGAGCATTTTTATGTTCGTGTGGGTAAAGAAAAGCTCGATAAAACCCTTAAAGATTTTCTTAATGATACTCTCTTGTCCTACAATGAAGATTGTGTGCAAATTTATAATGGAAATCCCGTTTATTACAGTGCCGAATTACCTCCACCACAAAGATTGGCTTTTTCTTATGGTGTGACAATAGGTGAAATCCGTAAAAATTATATTCAGCCACATCATCAATTTTTTATGGCAATGGGTAAAGATTTCAAGAGAAAAATCAACTTGACCGCAGAAAGCGATGAAATAAAGAAATATCTTCACGGCGAAGAATTTATAACCGATTGCCCCAATGGTTGGGCTGTGGTAATGGTTGAAGGCTGTACCGTGGGCGGAGTAAAAGTTTCAAACGGAAAAGCGAAAAATCATTATCCTAAAGGCCTTCGTACAAAATAAAAAAATTCCCTATTGCTAAAAACAATAGGGATAATTTTTTGAAATTATAATTCTTTGCACTTAAAGTCAATCCAGTTACCATCTTTTGAAAGTGCACCACCGTCTTTAAATGTATTGATTGCATTGCTGTCACCCTTGAGGTAATAATCAAACCAATCAATTATGTAGCCTGAATAATCAGTTGGGTTAGTGCAACACCTTGTATGTATTGCACCCTTGCGTGATGCGTAAACCGCAGGTCCTTTGCAGTTTTCATAAGCGGGTACAATCCACATCTTTGCATCAACAATCATATCACTGCTACCTGCA
>JAZNZJ010000047.1:0-16604 GCA_045594885.1 Candidatus Fimenecus sp.
ATACTCACCAACAGGACCATTGAGAACAACCATTTTGCCATCTGCATCAAAGTTATAATATCCTGCTACAAGTGGTGTGCCGTCTGCATATGTAAAGCCTGCTACTTGCTCTGCATTAAGATAAATTCTCTTATCCTTTGCAAGTCTGTGACCGTCACTTGTGTAGTAAAAATTGCCCTCAAATTCTACAAGATTATATGCTCTTACTCGCACATTGTCCTTATAGAAATAATCGCCTTTAATACCTGTGAATGAATTAGGGTCAACATAATTATAATGAATATTAGCATTAAACAAATAATCTTGTTCATAATCATATTCGATTGAATTCCATTCATCTTCAGTACCAAAATAATAAACATCAGAAATGCTATAGCAACCATAAAAAGAGTGAGTACCAAAATTTTTCAAGCTCTTTGGAAGTGTTACATTAATCAAATTTTTACACTGATTAAAGGCGAAATCTCCTATTTGAGTCACTCCGTCTTTTATTTTTACGTCTGTAAGACTTGTACAATATGAAAATGAATAATTACCAAAATCTGTTACACTACCAGGAATTGTTACACTTGTAAGTTTCGAACAATCAGCAAATGCCCATCCCCCAATTGTTGTTATACTATCAGCTATTGATATATTGATCATAGTATCACAATAATGGAATGCGTGTGCATCAATCGTTTTTACACCATAAGGAATTATTATACTTGAAATATTACTGAATGAAAATGCGTAAGAGCTAATAGTTTTTACTTCAGCAGGAATTGTGTATTCAGTTGTTTCACTTACTGTTGGATAAAAGACTAAAGTTGATTTATCTTTATTAAATAATACACCATTCTCATCACTTAAGTAATATTGGTTGTCGTCATCTACAATTACTCTTTCAAGTACTTCACAATCTGAAAATGCCCTATCCTCAATTAACTGTGTGCCTTTACCAATTATTACTTCCTTAAGTCCATTGCAATTGTCAAATGCATTTCTCTTAATTACAGTTACATTGTCAGGAACAACAAATTTTGTAATATTATTACATTTCTTAATAATATATCCCTCAATTGATGTAATTCCCTTGCCTATTGTTAATTCTGTAAGTTTTTTGCAATTATCGAACGCATATTCTCCAATTTCTGTTACATTATCAGGAATGGTTACAGATGTTAATGATATACAATAAGCAAATGCTCTCGCACCAATTGTTTTTACACCTTTACCGATTACTAAATCTGAGATCTTTATGCAATCCTCAAAAGCCGAAGAACCAATTGTTTCAACACTGTCCGGTATTGTTAAACTTGTAAGTTCATAACAATATCCGAATGCTCCCCACTCGATTGTCACTACACCTTCACCATTTATCACATCAGTGAGATTTCTACAGTCGTAAAAAGCTTTTGAGCCAATTGTTGTAACACTTTCAGGAATTGCTATTTTCACAAGCTTTTGGTAATTGCTAAAAGCGAATGAGCCAATAGTAGTTACGCCATCAGGAATTTCATATTCTGTTACCATCTTACCATGTGGGAAACAAACCAATGTGGTTTTATCTTTATTATACAACACACCATCTTCATCACTTGCATAATATTGATTATTCTCATTTACAGTTATTTTTTGAAGTGAAAAACATAAATAAAATGCTGATGAACTAATAAATGTTACTCCCTCATCTATGATGACTTCTGTAATATAGTCTTCAAATTCATACCAAGGTAAATCAAAATCATAATAATAATCTTCCATAGCACCCGTGCCTGAAATTGTCAAAACTTGTGTTGGAGCATCATAATCCCAAGTAACATTTTCTCCGCAAGTACCTGAGGCTGAGGGATAGGGAAGTACCGTTGACGCACTTGCAGGTATTATTGACATTGGGATAATTGAAATAATCATCATCAATGCCATAAGGACTGATAAAAACTTCTTTGTTTCTTTCATAATAATTCTCCTTTAAAATTTATTACTAACAGCATTTTTTCAAAATGCTGTATTACGCTGTTTCAGAATCAGAATAGCGAATAATTGTCCAGAATGGAAATGCACCTGTATCAAAATTAGTGAAGTTTTGTGGAAGTGTCACTTCATTAAGGTTTTTACAATCATTAAATGCTTCTTTACCTATTGCTGTCAAGCTTTCGGGGAATGTTACAACGGCAAGATTGACACATCCGTTAAAAGCCCTTTCGCCTATGGTCTGCACGCCCTCAGGAATTGCCATGCTTGTAAGATAAAGACAGCCTTGAAATGCATAGCCACCAATAGAAGTCACACTTGCGGGAATATTAACATTTATGAGATTTTCACAACTTGAAAATGCGCCGTCGCCAATTACGGTCACACTCATAGGAATTGTTACGTCTGTCAATGCTTCACAATGGGAAATTGCACAGTTACCAATTGTTTTTACACCCTCAGGAATTGTAAAACTTTTGTCTTTTTTGCCTGTTGGGTATTGAATAAGTACAGTTTTATCAATATTATACAACACACCGTTTTCATCAGTTATGTAATGCTGATTATTCTCATTAACTTTAATACTTTCAAGACTATAGCAATCAAAAAAAGCATATTCACCGATAGAAGTTACATTTTCAGAAATTGTAATAGTTGTAATGCCATGACAAATCGCAAAAGCATAATCGCCAATTAAAGTTACACTTTCAGGAATTGACACATTTGTAAGTTCATAACAAGAATTAAAAGCCTCGTTATTTATTACAGTTACACCTTCAGGAATTGTTACACTTTTAAGGGTATCGCACCCGTAAAATGCTTGATAACCAATTGAGGTTACACCTTCAGGAATTACAATTTCTGTCAGGTTTTCACAATGTCCGAAAGTAGCATCCTTTATTTCTTTTATATTTTTGGGAATTGTAATGGCTTTAATGCTCTCACAACAATAAAATGCACCACTACCGATTGAAATTACACTATCAGGTATTTTTACACTTTTAAGCTCCGGACAATGCCAGAATGCATAATCACCAATTGATATTACGGTGTCGGGAATCGATGCCCTTTTAAGATTTTTACAAAAACTGAATGCACCTGCACCGATGTTTTTTACACCTTTTTCAATTTCAACACTTGTGATTTCTTCAATACAATCATTCCAAGGTAACTGGTATTCTTCAAAATCAGTCATTTCACCCGTGCCTGAAATTGTCAATTTTTTTGTAAAATAATTATATTCCCAAGTAAGATTTTCACCGCAACTACCTGAATATTCCACATCTTGCGGAATGTTCTTTATAAAAAACACTGCAGCAACTACAAGAATTATTGCCACTAATACAGATATAGTCTTTTTCATAATCATTCTCCTCATAAAATCAATTAGACATATACAATATAATACTATTTTTCTTCAGCATAATGAAAAACAACATCTTCAGGAAATGCATCTTTACCTGTTTTTTCAACATTACCAAGGAATGTAACTTCTTCAAGCTTTCTGCAATCGTCAAAAGCATACTTGCCAATTTCAGTTACACTTTCGGGAATTGTTACACTTTTAAGGAGGGTGCAAGTGTTAAAAGCTTTTTCACCTATTCTTGTTACATTGTTACCAATTGTCAGGTTAGTAAGAATATGACAATTAAAAAACGCATAATCTCCTATTTCTGTTACGCTCTCGGGAATTGTTAAATTCGTAAGACTTGTGCAATATGAAAATGCAGCAATATCAATTATTTTAACACCCTTGCCGATTTCTGCAGTTCTGAGATTCTCGCAATAATAAAATGCCGAATCACCAATTACAGTTACACTGTCAGGAATTACTATACTATCAAGACCCCAGCAACCCCAAAATGCACTCTCGCCGATTTCTGTTACAGTATTAGGAAGTGCAACATTTACAATATCTCTGCAATCAGAAAATGCATGAGCACCTATTCTTGTTATGCCCTCTTCAATAACTACTGTTTTTGCACAAGTGTCGCCCCAAGGTTGAGGGTTAAGATAATCATAATCCGGCATTGCACCCGTACCTGAAATTGTCAACACATTTGCAGTTCCGTCATAATTCCAATTGATATTTTCGCCGTTATTCTCCGGAACTTCTACTTTCTGTGACTTACAACCTGATAATGTAAGTACGGAAAATGTTAAAATAATCGCCAATGTCACTGTTAAAAGTTTTTTCATAATAATCACCCACCAAATTTAATTGCATTCAAAAAGAATGTTTGTATCTGGGAATTCCGAACGCATATTAATTCTTTCCCAATCCTCTTTTGTTCCTAAATAATATATATCTCTGTACCCGTCAAAATCTCCCTCACCATAAGTGGAAAAAGCAGCATCACCTATCGTTGTTACGCTGACGGGTATTTCAATATCCATAAGTTGCACGCAAGAGAAGAATGCAAAATCACCTATATTTGTTACACCGTCAGGAATTGTTATACTTGTAAGATTGGAATTATGAAATGCACAATAACCTATCTCAGTAACGCTTTCCGGTATTTGATAGCTTGTCAATTTTTTGGGGCAAAATAGAAGTTCGGTTTTATCCTTATTGAAAAGTGCACCAAATTCATCGCTTGAATAATATTTATTATTCTCATCAACCTTATAGCAATCAATATAAATAAATTCATCTGCCGGTAAGTCAATTTTTGTAACACTGTAGGGAATTTCAAGGACCTCAATATTGCAACACGCAAATGCACTCTCACCGATTTCTGTCACAGTATTAGGAATTGTAACATTTACAATATCTCTGCAATTAGAAAATGCATTAGCACCTATTCTTGTTATGCCCTCTTCAATAACTACTGTTTTTGCACAAGTGTCGCCCCAAGGTTGAGGATTAAGAGAATCATAATCTGGCATTGCACCCATACCTGAAATTGTCAACACATTTGTTGTTTCATCGTAATTCCAATTGATATTCTCGCCGTTATTCTCCGGAACTTCTACTTTCTGTGACTTACAACCTGATAATATAAGTACGGAAAATGTTAAAACAACCACTAAAATCACTGTTAAAAGTTTTTTCATTTTTCCCCACTCTCTTTCTTTGCCTTTTTGGCGTTAACCTTATCAATAATAATCTTAATAATTTCAATCGTCTTGAACACCCAATGAATAGCTAAAGTTATCAAACCAATAACAGCAACTATATTATAAATAATTTCTGCTGTTCCTGAAAGTGATGTAAAATCATTGATATAGTCCAAGATACACAATGGAATAAGGGTTATCATTGCTACTATAAAAAGTATATTATCTATTAAATCAATTTTCTTTTTCAATGCATCATCCCCATCACATTTAATTACACAACCCTATTTTTTCTCTTTGTGTTGTTTAATTTTTTCAACCAATGAGATTATTATTCTTCTTATGCTCCAACCAAAAGCAAGACCTATTAATGTACCAAATAAGAATATAAATATGTATGCTATTGATACATCACCATAATACACACTCATAAACGGAACAGAAAAAACTGCAGGAATAATCGGAAATATCCATTTGAAATCTCGTTCTATTAAAAGTCCTACCAAAAATCCGATTACGGGTGTTACAAAAACCGGAAGCAAAATCATAAACCCGTCGCCGAAACCATCTCTCAACTCAAGGTAAGGCATCTGAAAATAAATCAATAATTCTGCCAATATACCAAGTACGAAAACCACTATATCTTTAACTGACTTTTTCATACTAAAACCCCTTTCAAATTGGATTGTTTTACAGTCCTAATGAATTCTTTCGATTTTCAACTGTTTCAGTTCTGTAAACCGCAGGTGTTTTTCCTGTTGCGTCCTTAAATACCCTACTGAAATGTTGAACCGTTTTAAAACCACAAAGAACAGCTACTTCTTTTATTGGTACACCTGTAAATGAAAGTTCTTTTTTTGCCACCATTATTCTATGTTGCATTAAGTACTCTATAATTGTTACACCTAAAAACTGTTTCGACAGCTCCGTAAGTGTGGTGTGATTAATACCGGCAGCATTACTAATTTGTGTGAGAGTCAAATCTTTCATATAATTCGCTTCAATAAATACAATCGCATCATTTAATCTTGAATCACTAACTTCTTTTTTGCTGTCTTCGGTTATAATCTTTCTCTCATATCCGAACATTTCGTACATACGTTCAAGTGCAAGTATAACAATCATAAAGTGAGAACGTCCTCTGCATGACCAATACCAATCACGCTGTTCAAACAACTCTCTTTCCATTTGAATACAAGCATCTTCTATAGTGTTAATGTAACTTTCACAAATTGGCACACATAAACATTTGTCGAGAAATGGTTTTAACATAAATAAATCATGTGTACTCGCAACATCTTTATATTTGGGAGAACGTAAAAGTTTAAAAGTCATATTAACATTAAGATAATTCGGATGAAAATACATACAATAATATTCCGCTTTATCTTTTGAAACACAAATTGGATTTTCCATTTCATCAAAGCAAATGAATGACGGAGCAGAAAAAACAGTTTGCATACCATTTAATGAAAATGTTAAAGAACCCGTTTTCAAAAATATCAACAAAAAGCATTGTCCTTTAATATCAATATTTTTCAAATCATCATTTTTGTTACACTCAACATTTGCAATTTTATTTGTATTGTATTTCTTACCAATCGTGGTGTGGTTCATCTTCACCAACTCATTATTCTTGCTTTCTGCATTTTCAGTTTTGTCCGCCTTGCGTTTTTTACCAAAGAAAAAATGTTTCACAACTTATGCCCCCTTTGCAAGAATATTTTATCATATCAAATGTTTTAAAAACAACTTTTTACTTTTACATATAATTAATTTTCTTTTATCTAAAATTAAATTCGAGCCTAAAACTGACTTTTTATTAGAATTGTATAAGTTTTTTTACAAATACCATCTGCTATATATTCCATTAGCATCAAGGGTGTATAAATACAACTCGTCTTCACCTATTCTCACTAATTCTTTTTCGGTATATTCATCGCCGTCTTCGTCTATATAAACGGTATCTACAATAATGTAATCAGTTTCTTCAGATAATGGATATTCCGGAGGAGTTTCGCCCAATTTAAAAGTATCAGTTTTAATCTTTTCGTTCTCATTTGTGAATTGTGTGAAGCTTGATTCTTTTACAAGGTCCTTATGCTTCACCTCAATGTTAATTTCTGTTGTCCATTTTTCAGGTTTAAGACCGTCAAAAATCCAGATGCTGTCAAAGGATTCTACTTCAGTTGACCAACCTATTCCATGCACATATTCAGCATCTTCCAAAATAGTGTAAATTTTTCCATCACTATCTTGATAAACGGGATTTAATCTAAAACTAACTTCTTCACCGGTCATATAAACCGTTGCTTTCATTACACGACTATAAGCACGTCCCACATCGAATGATGTATCCAGCTTACAAAAAGCATCATCATAAATTCCCATTGTTGAAACTACGTCATTTTCTTTCCATCTGTAATAATAGAAGGAATATCCGTTAAGCCCTTCAAATTCATATTCAGAATAAGTACGTTTCGCACCGGTTTCTTCATCAACAACAGTTTTTTGCTTAAGAGTAGCATAATATCTGTCATCTTCGCCTTTTAATTTAGCATAAGCCTCACTTTCAAAAACTGAATCAGGGGTTAAAAACACGCCCACCAACAAATCTTTTTTTGTGTCATTTTCGCTATGTATTCTATTATCTATAATGCAAAATGCTGCAACGCCCAAAGCAATAACTAACAACACAACTATAATAATTGTAATAAGTTTCTTTTTATTCTTCATAAATAACACCCTACCCTTTAATATTGATTACTAAATATTTCTTTTTTTGCTAAGTTCAAACATAAATCGATTTTTACCGCTGTCACTATCACACCCATATTTTGCTTTATGTAAAATAAAAATGTTTTTAGTGATTGCAAGTCCCAAACCGCTACTGCCTATGCTGCTACGGTTATATTCACTGTCTTTGTAAAAATCGTCCCATATTCTTGAGATTTTCTTTTTATCAATAATCACACCGTCATTTTCAATAACAAAAGCAACTGTGCGACTCTTTTCAGAAAGCTTAATTGTGATTTCTTTGTCTGCATATTTAACAGCGTTTGAAATATAATTTACAATTGCAGTTCTTATCATTTCCAAATCGGCTTCAACAATATATCTCTCTGTATTTTCAGACCCGTCTAAAACAATTGTTACATCTAACTTGCGTTCTTCAATGATTGGGTTTAAGCGATGAATTATACTTTTTGTTAGAGCAAGTATATCAACATCTTCCCAATGTATTTCTTTATTTTTGGCTTCAAGATGTGACAACTCAAGTAAATCGGTTATCAGTCTGTTCATATGGTCAATTTCATCAATTATTGTTTCCTTGGTTTCGTTTTTCTCTTTATCACCAAGGTATTGCCAATTTTCAATGTATCCCTTTGTAATTGCTAAAGGAGTTTTCAATTCGTGTGCAATTCCCCTTGTAAGCTCTCTGCGGTTAGTTTCATTTTCTAACTCTTGTTTATAGGTTTTTTCAATTAATTCGCAGACAGCAGTAATTGAAATAATTGCAAAAACAAGCATAACACCATAAACATTTATTAATTGCTCTACTGCTATTTTTAACGGATGAACTACGCAAACGTGAGGAACAATAAGCTTTTCATTGAAATAACCCATTGTGGCTATATATTTAGTGAAAAGATTTCCCTGTGTAACATTACCGAACGTGCTACCCGACATTTCATATCGTGCATTTCCCAAATACTCACCGGACATTGAACGGCAATATTCCTCTGCTTCATTCTTCAGTTCAATATTTTCTTCTTTATCGTCATAATAGTAAGCACCAAAATGAAGGCTTATACTGTAATTTTCGCCTGCCCACTCATTGAAGTCAACAGTTCCCAATTCTGTTTTATTATCTTGGGGCTTGTATAAGGAATAATCTTTTGCGTCCGGTTGTTTCCATTTGATTTCTTCCGGATAAACAAATGTAGTGTCGCAAGTTCCTTTAATGAAAAAATCATCAAGTGCGTTAGCAGAAATCTCAATATTTGAAAGCTCTTCATAAGACAAATGAGCATCACCCAAGAGAAGAAAACGTTCCTCACCCTCTTGATTATAGATGGTTAAAAAGTTTTGAAACTCGCCCAACACAATACCCTGAGAATTCATAATCAAACTGTAAAATCCCATATTATCTACAAGATTGATTTCTGAATAATGAGTATAAACATCGCCAATATCAATATCTGAACCGTTATTTTCATCAAATATAATGTTGCCATCTTCATCAAAGCTGTGATAGTCGCCCCATTTATTAAAAAGAAGGCTACTTTCTCCAAACTGCATCATATCTAAAGCATATTCAGTATATTCATCTGCAATTGTATCAGCTTTTTGATATGTAATAACAGCACTACCAAGTATTAAAAGAACTAAAAACAACGCACTTAATTTCAGTTTTAATTTCTGATATTTTTTTCGCATTGTTTATTCCTCCCACATATAACCCGTTTTTATAATTGTCTTTATATAATTCTTGCAAGGACCGAGTGCTGCTCTAAGATTTTTTATATGAGTATCAACTGCTCTGTCATAACCGTCATATTCAGGTCCCCAGACATGATTGAGTATTTGGTCCCTTGAAAGAATCTGATTTTTATTTTCCATAAAGTAAATCAACATTTCATATTCTTTTGGTGCGAGAGTGATTACTTTATCTTCTACGGTAACCATTCTTCTTGAAATGTCAATTGTCAATGCTCCTGCTCTTATAATACCATTTTGAACAACAAGTCCGCAGTATCGTTTAATAAGCGCATTGATTTTTGCTTCAAGAACGGGCATTGAAACAGGTTTTGTTATATATTCATCTGCACCCACTTCATAACCGTTTACAATGTCATATTCCTTGTTGAGTGCGGTTAAAAAGATAATCGGTACATCATATTTTTTTCTTATTTCCCTGCATACTTCAAGTCCGCTTCGTTTAGGCATCATAATATCAAGTACAATAATGTCATAGACTTTACGGTTTACCGCATCAATTGCTTCGTCGCCATTTGATACGGCATCCACCATGAAGCCTTTGCTTGATAAATATGCACTTACAATTGTTCTCAAAGCTCTTTCATCTTCGGCTAACAATACTTTGTAATTCATCATCACCACTCCTTATGGTTTGATTATAATAAGCAGATGTGTAATCTTTGTGTTGTTTTTAAAATTTTTTAAAAAATTTTTTTAAATCAAAAAGCATAGTCTTCTGATTCAGTTACAATTCAGATGACTATGCTTTATTTTTACTGAAACAGTTATCAGTTATTTAAATCTTACCTATACCTGTTTTTATTTTCACTTGCTTTTGCCTTTTCATCAACAATGTTGTCGATTTCTTTATTTGCAAAAATAATCACATAAACATTATATTCTTTTCTCTTAGCAAATTCAAGTATAAAGGTAAATCAAAACAACGCATTACATAGATTTTAAAATATGTCTTAATTAGTATTTTTTTAATTCAAGTCGCTCTTTTAATGCAGCATTTATCTGTTTTGCTTCTTTTTTCAATGCAATAGAAAACATTATAAAAGAGAATACGTAAACAAATGCCACACAAACAAGCATTAAAACAATTTCTTGTGGGACAGGTCTTACCCATTCAAAAAGAATGCCTAAGCCAACCATTGCGAAACTGACAAAAACATAGTGACACACCAATGCCAAAATCATAGCTTTATTTGTGGAATAATCATGTTGAAGTGTCGCAGTTGTTACAAGCGACATAATAATTCCCACTATTGGAATCTTTGCAACCGAGGATACCGCTACCACATCATAGCCCACTATCAATGTATAAGCAGCAAAAGCAATTGCAGTTCCCGTTGTTATATATGTAAACATTTTAAGAAATTCACTTATAAATCTCATACTTTCTCACTCCTATATTCCTAAAGATTTTTTTAGTTCGGGAACGTACTGTCTTGAAATAATTATCTTTTCTGAATTTTGAAGGATTGCTTCAAGCCTACAATTAAGCATGGGGGTTACTGATTTTATTTTATCAAGATTTACAATTACAGATTTTGATATTCTTATAAAATCTCTGTGCGCAAGGATTTCTTCAATTTCATATAATTTCAACTTCACTTCATATACTTGCTTTTCACAACAAGCAAAAACCCTGTTATCTACAGATTCAAAATAGTAAATATCTTGAGGTAAAAGTTTTACAATATCTTTTTGCTGATATGCCGTAATTCCATCTCTCTGCTTTTTAAACCTATAAATCATATGCATCAAATCGTCATCTATCGCATGACATCTTATAATGATTTCATCTTCTTCATAAGGTTTCGGTGTTTCAATCGTTATTTTCATTTTGCACCTTTCTTTCTTCTCATTTTTAGAATAAGCATTCCCAATGTTAAGCACACGCAACCTGAAGTGATTGCAATAACACAACATACTGAAGGTGAAATATTATGTTCAAACAGATTTATGCTTATTCCCATTGTTTCTTTATAGATTGCCGATATTTCATTTGGAACGTCCTGAAACAAAACATTAAAAATATCTTCACAAATCACACTTCTAAACATAACTGTACTATAAATAACAGGTGTACATTTAACAACATTTTGAAGTATCGGTGAGAGTTGTCCTATAGGCATATAAATTCCACCAAAAAATCCAACTAAAGCACCTATCACTGTGCCAAATCCACTCCAAGCACTTTCAGTTTTTACAAGTGTTGCAAACAAATACATTATAGCAGAATATGAAAAAGTATTTAGCACTATCATTGATAAAACTTTTATATGCGAAAAAAATGATAATAATTGAGCACCCTTTACTACATAGTACACCTCTGCAATAGTAAAAGTAAGAATACATATTATGATTGATGCCAAACAAGTTGACGTTATATATGAAAGTGCAATAATTGTCCTATTTACAGGTGATGTGTAAATAGCATCACTGCGTTTGCTATTCTTATCTTTTATCATAGAAGAATAAGATGACAATGTGACCATAACCGAATTAACGGGTAATATACCGCCGATTGTCCATGCAAGAATCAACAAAAAAGCGTTAGCTTCGTCTTGTAAAGCATCCCTACCCGGCAATTCAGTAAGCTTTTCTGTTAATGCATTGATGTTAATATCACCCAAGAAGAATATCATAAGGCACAAAGTCACCAACATTGATAACAATGAGAAAAAAACCACACCTTTATCTCTTAAGTACATCAATAGATTTCTTTTTACCAATTGTACATATTGTGTCATGATAATCCCTCCGTCGCATTTATAAACACGTCATCAAGAGTGCCTTGAACGACTTCAAATCCGCTGAATTTGCCATTTATAGAATTTAATATATCTATAGCATCAGTTGTTTTCTTTAATCTGACCACAACCGCATTTCCTTGTTTACTGTATTCTGTGCCTTTTAAATAATAATCAATATTTTCTGTTGTATAAATTTTCAGACAATCAAAAGCATATTGTTCTTTAAGTTCATATGGACTTCCCGTTGCAATCAATTTTCCTTTATCTATAATAATTATCTTATCGGCTTGTGAAGCCTCCTCCATATAATGAGTTGTAAGAAAAACTGTCATATTTGTTTTTTCACGCATCATTTTTATAGTATTCCAAACTTCAATACGAGCCGCAGGGTCAAGACCTGTAGTCGGTTCATCAAGAAAAAGAATTTGTGGTGTATGCATAAGTGATGCCACTATTTCACATCGTCTTTTTTGTCCGCCTGAAAGATATTTATATCTCTTATTGAGAATTTCTTCAATTGAGAAGGTCTTGCTTAATTCTGATATTTTTTCTTGTGCCTGTTTTTTTGTTATTCCGTGAAGTGCGCCTCTGCACACAAGATTTTCATTAACTGTCAATAGGTCATCAAGAACATTTTCTTGGTAAACAACACCTATGTTTTTTCTTATTTGTGTATCTTGCGATAAATCATATCCACAAATTTTAACGCTACCTTTTGTTGGTGCGAGCAAAGTTGACATTATATTTATAGTTGTCGATTTACCTGCTCCGTTTACTCCTAAAAAGCCAACGAACTCACCTTGTGACACAAAAAATGAAATGTCATTTACAGCGGTAAAATCTCCATATTTTTTGGTAAGATTGTTAATTTCAATAGATTTCATACATATTTCCTCCTGCAAAAATAATTTAACAAATAAATTCATTTTTTACAATACTTGCAAAAGTAAGTTGCATTTTTGCGGTATCAAGATGCACAAATCGATTGTTTTTTGCACTTAGTAGCCAACATTAAGTAGTCACTAAAATAATATATGCAAAAAAACACCCTATGACTTTTACTGTCATAGGGTGCATTCATTCTTTATTAGTCAAGGGGTTTCATTGTGGGGATTTCATTTGTAAAACTCACGTAACCCTACAAAAGTCTTCAAAACCCCAGTAAATAAGCCACTTTCCAAACTTTTTAAAAATATAAATCTCCGTAAGTCTACATACATTATGTTCCATTTGGCTTAACTTTTGGCTTATTGGCTTACGGATGCCTCAGAATTGGATGCTGCAAGCTTGCCCTTTTGGAAATAGGCATCCAGTCCTGCAAACTCATCTTTTCTGAGGTCTTTGGTCACATCGGCATAAATTCCGAGTGTAGTCGAAACATCGGCATGGCCTAAAGCATCTTGAATCACCTTGATGTTAACACCCGCTTCGCACATCCTCGTAGTAAAGGTATGACGAAGGGTGTGGCAACTGAAATGCGGTAACAGCACCTCGGGATTTTCGCTTTTTTCAAACTGCGCGTCATTGCAGTCACGAATGATGCGGCGGATCGCTTTGTTGAGTGTTCCTAAGTGCTGAGTGTCGCCGTATCTGTTGACGAAAATAAAATCGGTATATCCGTCAACCGACGCCTTACAGCTTATGCCTGTTTCTTTTTGGTTTTCCCGTTCCTCTAAGAACGCTTCCTTGACAAAGCCAAGCATCGGAACGACACGCTCACCGGCTTTAGTTTTTGGTGTGTTCACATTAAAGCTGCAACCCTTTTGTGGTCCATGGCTATAGTAAACGAGGGTATGGTTCACATCAATGAGCCCTTCGTCCAAATCGATATCACACCAACGAAGACCTGTTGCTTCCCCAACGCGAAGACCGGTGCCTAACATTACTGCGAAAATCGGATACCAGTGGCGATAGTGCGGTGTATTCCTCAGGTAGTCCAAAAACAACTCCTGCTCGGCAACCGTCAGTGCTTTTCGCTTTTCTGTTTGGAAGCAGTGAGCTTGCTTGAGTTCCTTCAAAACTCTCTCCGAAGGGTTACTTCTGATGTACCCGTCGTCAACCGCCAAATCAAATACCTGATGCAGCACGGTATGGATGCTATCAATAGTGGACGCCTGCAAGCCTCTTTCATCAGCCAAGTAATTGTAAAACCGCTTAACGTCCGATTTCTTTACTTGGGAAATTTTAAGCTTCCCAAACTTAGGTCGAACAAAGGTATTATACATATACTTGTAGTTTTGGAAGGTGTTATCCTTAAGCCCTCGCTTAATGTGACACCAGAGATCAAAAAGCTCGTTGATGGTCGTGTTTCGCTTTTCGGCCTTTATGCCATCCGAAATATCACGGTCAACTTCCTTTTCTTTCGCGCGGAGTTCTTCAAGCGTTTTACCGTAGATAACGTGTCTCTTTCCAAATTGATCGGTCCACCGATAGTCATAGCTACCGTTCGGTCGTTGGCATTCCCCTTTGCGGAGAACGATCCTGTCTTTGTCTTTTCTTTTTGTTGATTGTCTTGCCATAAGTGCTCCTTTCTCGGGCTGGCAAGAGCAAAGTTCCAACATATATATTATACCACAACCTTGCTCTTAACACAACCCCTGTTGGCTTAAATTGAGTACGCTTTTTCGAGATACTCGTCGAATTTCTTTCTTTTAATCAGTCGCTTACCGCCAACCCACAGAACAAATTCACAGCGGTCATCATTCGTAAGTTTGCGGATGCGATTTATACCTACACCTGAATAAGCAGCCGCCTCTTCAAGCGTTAAACAGCTTTTCTGCCAAATGGGAATCTCTTTCATCGGCACACCTCCTCGTGTGATTTTTACCTCCTTTCTTGCCGGAGGCAGGCATACTAAAATCAAACATTTAAACTTCTCCTTCATCATTTTTAAGAGCCATAATCTGCCGTCATCAGATTTTGACCTTTAGAATTTTCGTTCAGAGAATCGAATAGGGGTTTCTAATCTCTGTACGAAAATCTCTGCTGAAAATATAAAAAACATAAATTTCGACTTTCAAGAAAAGATTAACAAAATTATTTTTGCTGATTGCGCTGCCGTATTTCTTGCATCCTTCTTTCATATTCTTCGGCAACTCTCTGTTCTTCTTGCTCGGCTTCCAGCCATTCAATTTCATCTGTCTGACGAAGTTTAATTTGCTTTCGAATCAGTTCTTTGATTACGATAGTTCTTTTTCTGCTCGGCAAAGCACTAACATATTCAATGTTCTCTTTGCCTTTGATAGCAAGCCGCAAGTCGAGATATCCATTTTCTTTTCCAAACGGATCATAGTCCGAATCAAAAATCACACGACCGCCGATGCACTCCGCCTTGATTACGGCATTGATGAATTTGCCAAAAGATTTCAGTGGCAGAAAATTTCGCAAATAAACCAAATCCTCATCGCCTTCTTTGAGTATCAAATGAATATTCATCTCTTTCACCTCCTTTGGTGTAAAACTTAAAATAGGTTTTTTGTTCAGTTCAAGAAAACATTAACTGCCCGATTTAGTCATGTATCTTGACCTTGACACAGAAAATATGCACAAGGTGTTTATCTCATTTCAAGAAAAGATTAACAAAGAAAAAACTGCTGCAAGCAAAATGCTCACAGCAGTTCTCTTTTATTGGAATTATTTTTTAATGAGTGTCATTTTAAAATGACTATGATTTTCTTTTCGATATGACCTATGACTCTCGTTTTGAAATCGCCTTTCAGATTTATTTTGGATTAATTTTAGATTTATCAAAGGGCGCTCATTTTGAAATGATTGTGACACTTTCGTTTCGAGATGATTAGATGAACTTTCATTTTGAAATGAGTGATGATTTTCCTTTCGATAAGACAAGGGATTTCTGACCCTCTTGCCCACCTCGAAATGATAATACTCTTCTTGTCATTTTAAAACGAGTTTTTGCAAAGAAAATCATCTCAAAAAGATTATCATTTTCTCGCAAAAACACTCTCAAAATTTTTATCATTTCGAAAAGAAAATTCATCTCTAAAGATTTATACTATTGAGCATTTTTAAATGAAAAAACATCAAAAAGCGTTTTTGAGTAAAAAAAGTGCAATTTTATACCCATTTAAAGCTATATGGGTATAAAAACAAACGATTATTGTAATTATACAATAATTACCCTTTAAGGGGGATGCTGTGATTCATAAACGTTAAAATATACCCATATAGGCGGTTTGCCCCATCTTTTACCCCATGTTTTTAGGCACCCCATATTCTACCCCATAATTTTTATACCCCATAAATTACCCCATACATAACTCTGATTTTAACCCCATGTTCTGCCCCATTTTTAGTAAAAGCATAACCCCACATTTTACC